>NZ_LDUL01000060.1:0-59254 GCF_001043615.1 Burkholderia sp. LK4 | reverse complement strand
CGCGATCGACGGCACGATCTTGTGCGCGACCTGGTTCATCGGATGGTTGAACGGCGTGATCGCCGAAATCACGCCGAGCAGCGGATCGCGCTGCGTGTACACGCGGCGCTTCTTGCCGTGCGGGGTCAGGTCGCACGAGAAGATCTGCCCGTCGTCCTTCAGCACTTCACCGGCGCCGAACGTCAGCACGTCGGCCACGCGGCCCGCCTCGTATGTCGAATCCTTGATGCACAACCCGGCCTCGGCCGTGATCAGCGCCGCGATCTCCGCCGTGCGCGCACGCACGATGTCGGCCGCGCGGCGCAGGATCGCCGCGCGATCGTGGCGCGTGAGCGCCGGCCGGTAAGCACGCGCGGCCGCGAACGCGCGCCGCACGTCGTCGAGTGTCGCCTTCGGCACGGTGCCGACCAGCGCGCCGTCGTACGGGTTGCGCACTTCGATTACCGCGTCGCGATGAATCCGTTCGCCGTCGATTCGCAGTGCTTCGCGACGAATCTCGCGGACGTCCGTCGATGCTGCAATGGCGTTCATGAGTGTGTCCCCTTGCGGATGCGTACGCATCACTGCAGATGGTTGAGCGCGATGTCGATGATGTCGAAGTTGCGCAGCCGCGCGCGGGCCGTGACGTCGCCGGCGACCGGTTTGCTGAAGATCAGCGGCACGATCTGCTCGGAGATCCCGCCGTGCGAACGCAGCGGCACGTCGAGGCCCGACAGGTCGTGCTTGATGCGGCGCGTGCCGAGCACGACGTCCTGCTTAGAGATCACGATCAGGTCGCCCATGCGCGCGGGCGGCAGCTCGAAGCGCGCGCAGCCCTCGGCGCCGGTCAGCACGACCTCGATGCCGTCGACCGCGGCGAGCCGCGCGCGCAGCGCCTCGGCATCGGCCGACGCCGGCACGTAGACGGTCGCGAACGAGCCGAGCGCGCCGTGGTGCACGACGTACGGATCGGTGATCGGCAGGATCACGCGCGCCGCGTCGTGACCGAGCCACGCGTCGAACAGCTCCTGCAGGTAGATCACGTTCGGCTCGCCGGTTTCATCGTCGTGCTTCGCGTTCATCCCGTGGTCGGCCGTGATCGCGACGATCGCGCCGAGTTCGTCGAGGCGCTGCAGGTACGTGTCCATCATCGCGTAGAACGCGTTTGCGCCTTCCGTGCCGGGCGCGCACTTGTGCTGCACGTAGTCGGTGGTCGACAGGTACATCAGGTCGATCGGACGCGTCTCGAGCAGGCGCACGCCGGCCGCGAACACGAATTCCGACAGGTCCGCGCTGTACACGCTCGGCACGGGCTTGCCGACCAGCTCGAGCACGTTGTCGATGCCGTTTTCCTCGACGGTCGCCTCGTCGGCCTTTTCCGACGAGAAGCAGATGCCCTTCAGCCCCTTGCCGAGGAGGCGGCGCAGCTTGTCCTTCGCGGTGACGACCGCGACGCGCGCCCCCTGCTCGGCGAAGGTCGCGAGCACGGTGGGGGCGACCAGGTACTTCGGATCGTTCATCAGCACCTCGGCGCCGGTGTCGCGATCGTAGAAATAGTTGCCGCTTATCCCATGCACCGCCGGCGGCACGCCCGTCACGATCGACAGGTTGTTCGGGTTCGTGAAGCTCGGCACCACGCACTCGCCCTTGAGCGCCGTGCCCGGTTTCAGCAGCGTGCGCAGGAACGGCGCGACGCCGGCCCCGGCGGCTTCCTCCAGGTATTCGTATGCGCAGCCGTCGACGCACACGACCACCACAGGCCGGCGCATCCAGTTGTAGCGGCGGCCGTTCACTTCCACGGATACAGGCGTTTCAGTCATGACGTTCATTCCTTTCAGTTCGAAGGGTAGAGCCGTCGGCGCCCGCGCCGCGCCGAAGGGAGGTGTTTTCCATGCTTGACATTAAAATTGATGATTTGTAGATTGTCAACAACATGCAGAGAACAGAAAGCAAAACAACGCAGCAGCAAGAGGGCTGGTCTCCACTCATCCGCCGTGTGCCGCGGCGCCACAGTCAAGGGGTCTGAAGATGAACGAAGTGCCGGTAAACAAGCGTTTGAATGCATGGGCGGCGGGCGCGGCCCGTCTCGCGCTGGCCGCGGCGGTCGCGCTCGGCGCCGCGCAGGCGGCGCACGCAAAGACGTCGCTGCTCGTCTACACCGCGCTGGAAGACGAGGCGATGAAGCCGTACAAGGACGCGTTCGAGAAAGCGAACCCCGACATCGAGATCCGCTGGGTGCGCGACTCGACCGGCTCGGTCACCGCGAAGCTGCTCGCGGAGAAGAACAATCCGCGCGCGGACGTCGTGCTCGGCCTCGCCGCGTCGAGCCTCACGCTGCTCGACCTGCAGGGCATGCTGATGCCGTACACGCCGAAGGGCTTCGACCAGCTCACGCGCAAGTACAGCGACGCGAACACGCCGCCGCACTGGGTCGGCATGGACGTGTGGGGCGCGACGATCTGCTACAACCGCGTCGCCGCGCAGGCGAAGAACATCCCGAAGCCGACGTCGTGGGAAGACCTGACGAAGCCCGTCTACAAAGGCGCGATCGTGATGCCGAGCCCGGTTTCCTCCGGCACCGGCTACCTCGACGTGACCGCGTGGCTGCAGACCTTCGGCGACGACAAAGGCTGGAAATTCATGGACGCGCTCGACAGGAATGTCGCGCAATACGTGCACTCGGGCTCGAAGCCGTGCACGCTTGCCGGCACCGGCGAATTCCCGATCGGCATCTCGTTCGAGTTCCGCGGCCACGAACTGCAGTCGCAGGGCGCACCGATCGATCTCGTGTTCCCGAAGGAAGGGCTCGGCTGGGACATGGAAGGCACGGCGATCATGAAGACGACGAAGCAGCCCGACGCCGCGAAGAAGCTGGCCGACTTCATGGCGAGCAAGGACGCGAACCAGATCACCGCGCGCTGGTGGGCGATCGTCGCGTACCCGGGTGTCGCCCGCAAGCTCGCCGGCATCCCCGACAACTACTCGGACCTGCTCGTGAAGAACGACTTCGTGTGGTCGGCGAAGAACCGCCAGTCGATCCTCGATACGTGGCAGAAGCGCTACGGGTCGAAAACGCAGCAGTAACGCCGCGACCGGCAGCGGGGCCGCGCCGCGCGCCGCCCCGCGTCACCCTTTCCATCGTCGAATCCGGCCCCCGGGCCGCCCCAGCATGGAGGCGCGCATGGCACCTTATCTGAGCGTAGAACGCATCGAGAAGCGGTACAACGACACGCAGGTCCTGACCGACATCAACCTGAGCGTGATGAAGGGCGAAATGATCTGCTTCCTCGGGCCGTCCGGCTGCGGGAAGACCACGCTGCTGCGAATCATCGCGGGACTCGAAACGCAGAACGCCGGCCACATCATGCAGGACGGCCGCGACATCTCGCGGCTGCCGCCGCAACTGCGCGACTACGGCATCGTGTTCCAGTCGTATGCGCTGTTCCCGAACCTCACCGTGTACGACAACGTCGCGTACGGGCTCGTGAACCGGAAGATGAAGCGCGACGCGATCCACGAGCGCGTGCACACGCTGCTCGCGCTGGTGGGCCTGCCCGACAGCCATCGCAAGCACCCGGGCCAGTTGTCCGGCGGCCAGCAGCAGCGCATCGCGCTGGCGCGCGCGCTCGCGACTTCCCCCGGCCTGCTGCTGCTCGACGAACCGCTGTCGGCGCTCGACGCGCGCGTGCGCGTGCGGCTGCGCCAGGAAATCCGCGCGCTGCAGCAGCGGCTCGGCGTGACGACGATCATGGTCACGCACGACCAGGAAGAAGCGCTGTCGATGGCCGACCGCATCGTCGTGATGAACCACGGCGTGATCGAGCAGATCGGCACGCCGCTCGAAATCTACCGGCAGCCGGCGTCGCCGTTCGTCGCGGATTTCATCGGCCGCGTCAACACGATTCCCGCCGAAGTCGCGCAGGACGGCACGCTGCGCGCGGGCGCGGTCGGCCTCGACTGCCGCCACGGCACGGCACGCCCCGCGCAAGGCGCGGCGGTATCGGTCTACGTGCGGCCGGAAGACCTGCGCATCCGCGTGCCCGGCGAAACGGCCGACAACGTGCTGGCCGGCCGCGTCGAGAAGCTCGAATTCCTCGGCGCGTTCTGCCGCGTGAGCTTCCGCATCGACGGGCTCGACGGCCAGGAAATCGTCGCCGACCTGTCGTATCACGACGTCGACCGCACCGGCGTGGCGGCCGGCGCGCGCATCGATCTCGCGCTCGATCGCGAGCATGTCCGCGTGTTCCCGTGCGCGAAGGAGCGACTGCAATGAGCACCGTCCTGACCGAGCGCCGCCGTGGCGCCTCCGCCCCCGCCGACGTGCGGCAGCTCACGCACTGGCACGACCGCATCGCGCAGTTCGCGCTCGTCGCGATGGCCGCGCTGATGTCGCTGTTCCTGCTGCTGCCGCTCGCGCTCGTCGTGCAGAAATGCTTCGTCGATGCCGACGGGCGATTCGTCGGCGCGCACAACTTCGTCGATTACCTCGAGGACAGCGGCGTGCTGCGCTCGATGCTGCATTCGCTGACGGTCGGCGCGCTGGTCACGATGATCGTCGTGCCGATGGCGTTCACGTTCGCGTATGCGCTGACGCGCTCGTGCATGCCGCTGAAGAACGCGGCGCGCACGATCGCGCTGTTGCCGCTGCTCGCGCCGACGCTGTTGTCCGCGGTGTCGTTCATCTACTGGTTCGGCAACGCGGGGCTGCTGAAGCCGCTGCTGCACGGCCATTCGATCTACGGACTGCCGGGCATCGTGCTGAGCATGGTGTACGCGTCGTTCCCGCACGTGCTGATGATCCTCGTCACCGCGCTGTCGCTCGCGGACGGCCGGCTCTACGAGGCCGCCGACGCGATGGGCACGGGCCGCCTGCGCAAGTTCTTCACGATCACGCTGCCGGGCGCGAAGTACGGGCTGATCAGCGCGACGATGGTCGCGTTCACGATGTGTATCAACGACTTCGGCGTGCCGGTCGTGATCGGCGGCTCGTACAACGTGCTGTCGACCGACATCTACAAGCTGATCATCGGCCTGCAGGACTTCAACCGCAGCGCCGTCGTGAGCCTGATGCTGCTGTGCCCCGCCCTCGTCGCGTTCGGCGTCGACTTCTTCATCCGCCGCCGCCAGCAGTCGCAGCTCGGCGCGCGCTCGACGCCGTACCAGCCGAAACCGTCGCGCGGCTTCGACGCGGCGATGCTCGCGTACTGCACGCTCGTGTGTGCATTCTTCATCGCGGTGGTCGGCATCTCGGTGTTCGCGTCGTTCGTGAAATTCTGGCCGTACCAGATGACCCTCGGGCTGCAGCACTACGAGATGGGGCTGATCGGCGCCGGCATCTTCGACGCGTACAGGAACAGCCTGCGGATGGCCGCGACGGTGGCGATCGGCGGCACGATCGTCGTGTTCGGCGGGGCCTACCTGATCGAGAAGACGCGCGGCGCGCGCTGGCTGCGCGGCTTCATCGCGCTGTGCGCGATCCTGCCGATGGGCGTGCCGGGGCTCGTGCTGGGCATCAGCTACATCTTCCTGTTCAACGCGCCCGGCAATCCGCTGAACGGGCTGTACGGCTCGCTGTGGCTGCTCGCGATCGTCACGGTGGTGCACTACTACGCGTCGAGCCACCTGACGGCCGTCACCGCGCTCAGGCAGATCGACAGCGAGTTCGAGGCCGTGTCCGCGTCGCTGAAGGTGCCTTTCTACAAGACCTTCCTGCGCGTGACCGTGCCCGTGTGCCTGCCCGCGATCCTGCTGATCGCGCGCTACCTGTTCGTCAACGGGATGACGACCGTGTCGGCCGTCGCGTTCCTCTACTCGCCCGACACGCAGCCCGCGTCGGTCGCGATCCTGAACCTCGACGACGCGGGCCAGATGGGCCCGGCCGCCGCGATGGCCACGCTCGTGCTCGCGACGTCGTCGTTCGCCTGCGTGCTGTTCGCGTGCATCTCGCATCGACTGCTGCGCCGTACGCAGGCCTGGCGCAACCCGCATCGCCACTGATTCTTTCGCCGCATTCACGTGACGTCCCGACTTCATCGAGGAGACACCATGACGCTCGCTGCCCAGCCCATCCTGCTCACCCCCGGCCCCCTGACCACCTCCGACCGCACGCGCGACGCGATGCTGCGCGACTGGGGATCGTGGGACAGCGACTTCAACACGATCACCGCGCGGCTGCGCGAACGCCTGCTGCAGATCGTGCACGGCGAAGGCACGCACGAATGCGTGCCGCTGCAAGGCAGCGGCACGTTCTCCGTCGAGGCGGCCATCGGCACGCTCGTGCCGCGCGACGGCCACGTGCTCGTGCCGAACAACGGCGCGTACTGTCAGCGCATCGCGAAGATCTGCCGCGTGCTCGGCCGCAAGCTCACGACGATCGACTACAGCGAGGATCGCCGCGTCGATCCGGCCGACGTCGAGCGCACGCTCGCCGCCGATCCGTCCATCACGCACGTCGCACTCGTGCACTGCGAGACGGGCGCCGGCGTGCTGAACCCGCTGCACGAGATCGCGCAGGTCGTCGCGAAGCACGGCCGCGCGTTGATCGTCGATGCGATGAGCTCGTTCGGCGCGATCGACATCGACGCGCGCACGACGCCGTTCGATGCGGTGATCGCCGCGTCCGGCAAATGCCTCGAAGGCGTGCCGGGGCTCGGCTTCGTGATCGCGAAGCGCAGCACGCTCGAACGCTGCGAAGGCAACAGCCATTCGCTCGCGATGGACCTGTACGACCAGTGGGTCTACATGCAGCGCACGACGCAGTGGCGCTTCACGCCGCCGACCCACGTGGTCGCGGCGCTCGACGCGGCCGTCGCGCAATACGTCGACGAAGGCGGGCTCGCCGCGCGCGGCGGCCGCTACCAGCGCAACACGCGCGCGCTGATCGACGGGATGCTCGCGCTCGGCTTCCGGCCATTCCTCGATCCGGCGATCCAGGCGCCGATCATCGTCACGTTCCATGCGCCGGACGATCCGAACTACGACTTCAAGCGGTTCTACCAGGAGGTCAAGAAACGCGGCTACATCCTGTATCCGGGCAAGCTCACCGAGGTCGAGACGTTCCGGGTCGGCTGCATCGGCCACTTCGGCGAAGCCGGCATCCCGGGCGCCGTCGCCGCGATCGCCGACACGCTGAAAGCGATGGGCGTGCGCCGCGTATCGGCCGAAGCGGCGGCCTGACGTGACGCAATACGACGTGACGTGATGTGACGTACCCCGCCGCGTGCACGTTCGCATGCGGCGGCCGCTTTTCCCGTGCCGTGCACGGCACGGCCCCTTTTCGGCGAACCCTCCCATGCGACCCTTCTGGATCGAACAAGCGCTGTTCAACGACGGCGATCTCGCCCCGGCGCTGCAAGGTGCGACGCGGGCCGACGTCTGCATCGTCGGCGGCGGCTTCACCGGGCTCTGGACCGCGATCCAGGCCAAGCAGCAGAACCCCGCGCTCGACATCGCGATCGTCGAGGCCGACCTGTGCGGCGCGGGCGCGAGCGGCCGCAACGGCGGCTGCCTGCTCACGTGGTCCGCGAAATTCCTGACGCTGCGGCGGCTGTTCGGCGAAGCCGAGGCGATCCGGCTCGTGAAGGCCTCCGAAGCGGCCGTGCAGCACATCGCCGATTTCTGCCGCGCGCACGACATCGATGCCGAGCTGCGGCTCGACGGCACGCTGTACACCGCGACGTCGCGCGCGCAGGTCGGCACGCTCGCGCCGGTACTCGATGCGCTCGCCGCGTGCGGCATCCACAGCTACGAGCCGCTGCCGCCCGCCGAAGTCGCGCGCCGCTCGGGTTCCGCACGCAACCTCGACGGCGTCTACTCGCCGATCGCCGCGACCGTGCATCCCGGCAAGCTCGTGCGCGGGCTGCGCCGCGTCGCGCTTGCGATGGGCATCCGGATCCACGAGCGCACGCCGATGCTCGACTTCACGCCCGGCCAGCCGGCCGTCGTGCGCACGCCGTCGGGCAGCGTGAGCGCGGGCAAGCTCGTGTTCGCGATCAACGCATGGATGGCGAGCCGCTTCCCGCAGTTCGAACGCACGATCGCGGTCGTGTCGAGCGACATGGTCATCACCGAGAAATGCCCGGAACTGCTCGAGAAGACCGGGCTCGTGGACGGCGTGTCGGTGCTCGATTCGCGGATCTTCGTCTACTACTACCGCACCACCGCCGACGGGCGGCTGATGCTCGGCAAGGGCGGCAACACGTTCTCGTGGCGCAGCCGCATCGCACCGGTGTTCGACCGGCGTTCGCCATACGAGGCGCAGCTCACGCAAAGCCTGCGCGAATTCTTCCCGTCGCTCGCGGGCGTGCCGGTCACGGCGAGCTGGAACGGGCCGTCGGATCGATCGGTCACCGGCTTCCCCTTCTTCGGCCGCCTGGACGATGCGCCGAACGTGTTCTACGGCTTCGGCTATTCGGGCAACGGCGTGGGGCCGACCTACATGGGCGGGCAGATTTTGTCGTCGCTGGTGCTCGGCCTCGACAACGCATGGACGCGCAGCCCGATCGTGCGCGGCCCGCTCGGCCATTTCCCGCCGGAGCCGATCCGCTATGTCGGCGCGCATGTCGTGCGCAATGCGATCCGCCGCAAGGAGCGCGCGGAGGACGAGAGCCGGCAGCCGGCGGCCGTCGATACGTGGCTCGCGAAGTTTGCGAGCGCGGCGGGGAAGGCGGACAAGGCGTGACGGGAGGGCACCATGCGCGGGGGATCAGGAAAACCCGGGCGACACGCCAAGCGCTATCCCGCCGCCGGCTTTTTTGAGCCCTCGCCTCGCCCGATTGGCAAGCGAGGAAATCCCGTCCATGGAGCAAGTCCAATCTCCCCCATCGTGATTCCCGCAAAACAGGCAACCCGTCATCCAATTTACTGCGCATCGATGAGACATGTCCCAATACAGACATAATTAACAAATGGATTTACCATCTATCGAATATTTATTTTTCGATTAAATGTCTCGATTTTGCAATCAAGATCATCATGATAGGATTTCGTTAATTCGATAGATAATCAATTCAATTCATCCTTCATGCATTCGTCAGCAACCGTCGAAATCCTGATTAGCGACTCTCGATCCATCTCGAGAGGATCCCAGTTCGGACATGCCGCGATCGCAATCGACGGAATCGTATATGGCAGGGCGCATCCGGGGTGGGACGTCGATAACATCCGGAGCTATCTGAATCGCCAGCAAACCAGGATGCAACGCGATACGATCGGCTATCTCCTCAACAGCTCCGAGGACGAGAAGAAGATCATTGTTTCCGAGATTAAACGCCGTCGACATGAAAACAAGCCATACTCGCTCGTCGACAACAATTGCTCGTCGAACATAGCCGAATTACTGGGCAAGGCGGGAATTCTGGCTTATGACCCAAGGTGGCAACTGCCGGGCATCATAGCCCCTGCGGATTTGATGACCGGTCTGCGCCACTCGAAACGCCTGATTGGAATCCGACGATATCCCAAAAAATGATGCGCCTTCTGCTATTCGCCGCACTCACCATGACGATCGGTGCGTGCTCGAAATATAAAGACGAGAAGTGGACAGCGCTTCAGAACATGCCTGCGTTTGCCGAGCCCAACGACGATAGGACCCAGCCGATCTTTACGGTCAGGAAAGGTGAATCCTGTGTTCCATTGACGGATCGTGTTGCCAAAATTTACGCGTACACGGAAGTGCACTGCGAATCCGGCACGGGCTGGGTTCTGGACGATGCCTTTGATAAACGACGCGGCAAATGATCGCCTGCCGGCGATCCTTGCATTCAGCCCGGGCGCCTTCGATTTCGACCGGGGCTACGCCTGTCCGATGCGACCAGCAAGCCAGCCGAAACTCGCAATGCAAGAACGGAAGGCGGTGAGCGCCCGGTCAACGCTCTTTCGTCATCAATGTGCGATGACGCCCGCCGCCCCCACTCACGCGCCAGCCTTCTCCCGCGCCGCCTTGCCCGTCGCGGGCAGCCCCTGCTCGTGCGTTCGGCGCATCCGCGCAAGGCCATGCGAAACGTGCTCGCGCACCAGCGCGACCGCCTGCTCCTCGTCGCCCCGTGCGAGCGCCTGCACGATCTTGTCGTGCTCGGCGGCGGACACCGCGATCGCGTCTTCCTCGGCCTCGATCGCGGCCTGGCGCAGCAGCCCGAGCTGGCGCACCAGCCGGCGGTAGGTATCGGTGAGGTGCGTATTGCCGACGCCGACGACCATCGCGTCGTGGAACTGCACGTTCAGCTCCGTATAGCGCGTGACGTCGTGGGTCTTCGCGGCGTCCTTCATCGACTGGATGATGCCCTTCAGCACCTTCAGCGTGTCGGGCGAGATGCGCTTCGCGAGCGCGCGCGCGACCGACTCGTCGAGCATCGCGCGCACTTCATAGATCTCCTCGGCCTCGCGCAGCGGCACGACGCGCACCGTCACGCCGCGGTTCTTCTCGTTACGCAGCAGGCCGGCCTGCTCGAGCGCCCGGAACGCTTCGCGCACGGGGCCGCGCGACACGTTCAGCCTGGTCGCGATCTCGACTTCGTTGAGCTTCTCGCCGGGTGCGTATTCGCCGGAGACGATCGCGCGCTCGAGCATGTCCTGGACGATCATCGCGAGCGACTGGCTTTGCAGGAGTTCGATGGCGCTGAGCGCGTTCGGGGCTGTCATGGTCGGGCAGGCAGCAAGGCTGCGGTAGGGAACGAGGGCGCCATATCGGCGAATGATCCTTGTATACCCTCGGCCCGCCACATTGTCAACAGTTTTCAGTTTCCAAAAGCCAATTCCACGTACCGGGATGCAGGCGGCAGGCGGTGCTCGCGCGGCGGGCCGACCTCGCCCGCATCGCGCGACGCGTGACGGTCGTCAGGCCGTCGTGTGCTTCACCGGCCCCGGATCGCTGTGGCTCGGCCGGCCCGTCTCGACGTGGCCCGCGAAGCGGCGCACGACCTTGTCGTCGCCGCCGCGCAGCGTCGTCGCGGTAATCGTCAGATCGTACCAGCCGTGACTCGACGACAGCGCGAAGTGATCCTCGACGCGTTCGCCCGGCTCCAGCGTGTAGGTGCGCGCATGCGCATGGCTGTACGCATTGTCGACCGTCACGCGGCAGGTCGCGCGGCCGCTGTTGCGCAGTTGCAGGTACACGTGACAGTTGCGCACGTCGTAGCCGATCCGCGCTTCGGGGTTCGCGTGCCGCCCGTCGGCCGCGAGCCGCGTGTTGCCCTGGAACTCGCACAGATAGCCGTTCGGGCCGTATGCCGCGAGATGGTAATCGCCGCGCGCGGCAGACGTGTTCCACGTGTCGACGAAGCGATCGCGCGCGGACACCGCATAACGACGCGGCGGCGTCGCCGGATTGCGGCGGTCGTACACGTAGAACGCCGCACCCGCGTCGCCGGTGTTCGCGAAGTCGAGCGACACGCTGTCGTCATGGCCGCTCACGCGGCTGTGTACGAACAGCTCGTACGGCAGCGCCCGCGCCGGCCGCGTGCCGGGTTCCTGCGCCGGCATCGCCTGCTGCGCGGGCACCTGGTACGCCTGGCCGGCCGTCGCGATGTGCTGCGGCACCGTGAAGCTCACCGTGCGCGTGTCGGGGCGCGCGGAGAAGTCGAACGCCGACGTGAGGTCGCCGCAGATCGAGCGGCGCCATGCGCTGATGTTCGGTTCCTTCACGCCGAAGCGCGCTTCGAGGAAACGCAGCACCGACGTATGGTCGAACGTCTCCGAGCAGACCCAGCCGCCCTTCGTCCACGGCGAGATGATGATCAGCGGCACGCGCGGCCCGAGGCCGATCGGCTGGATGCCGCCCGGGTCCGCGCCCGGCACGAGCGGGCTCATTTCGCCCGGGTACCTGTTCAGGTCGAGCAGCTCGTCGCCTAGGTTCGACAGCAGGTTCGACGACACGATGCCCTGGCCGCCCACGCCGCTCGTGACCGGCGGCACCGGCGGCACGACGTGATCGAACAGCCCGTCGTTCTCGTCGTAGTTGAGGATGAACACCGTCTTCGCCCACACCTCCGGGTTCGACGTCAGCGCCTCGAGCACCATGTTGATGTAGAACGCGCCGTCGGTCGGCGACGCCTGCGGGTGCTCGCTGTACTTGTACGGCGCGACGATCCACGACACCTGCGGCAGCCGGTTCGCCTGCACGTCGGCCTTCAGCTCGGCGAGCGTGTGGTCCGACGCGCCCTTGTCGACCAGCGGGCCGCTCGCGCCTTCCTTCACCTGGAACTTCTTGAAGAACATCAGCGAGTTGTCGGTGTAGTTGTCGGTCGGGTCGCCCGGGATGCCCGTGCCGCCCTGGTACACCTTCCAGCTGATCTTCGCGTTCTCGAGGCGCTCGGCGTAGGTCGTCCACGTGTAGCCGTTCACGTCGTCGCGCTCGCCGATGCCCGGGCCGTTCGGCGGGGTGCCGTAGATGTTGCGCGGGTCGACCGTGCCGGTCCACAGGTAGATGCGGTTCGGCGCGGTGTCGGCGTGCGCGGAACAGAAGTACGAATCGCAGATCGTGAACGCGTCGGCCAGTGCGTAGTGGTACGTGAGGTCCTGGCGCTTCAGGTAGCCCATCGTCAGCACGTCCTGCTTCTGGTTCACCCACTGGTCCCACTGGCCGTTGTTCCAGGACAGGTGGCCGCTGCTCCAGCCGTGGTTGGTGCCCGGCTGGAACTCGGTCGTCTGCTTCGGATCGAGGTAGAACGGCAGCACGTACGGCGCCGACGGATCGAGGCCGCGCGAATGGTAGTTCTTCGTGAACACCGATGCCGGTGGCTGCTGCCACACCGGTGCGCCGCTCGGCAGCAGGTGCGGGCGCGGGTCGTTGAAGCCGCGCACGCCGCGCAGCCCGCCGAAGTAATGGTCGAACGAACGGTTTTCCTGCATGAAGATCACGACGTGCTCGACGTCGCGGATCGTGCCCGTGCGGTAGGCGGCCGGCATCGCCAGCGCATTGCGGATCGCGGGCGGGAAGCCCGCGTAGGCGGCCATCGCACCGGCCGACTGCGCGGCGAGGCGCAGGAAATCGCGTCGATTGTTCGAAGACATGAAGGGAACCCTGTTGTCGGTAGGAGTGGGGCGCCGGTCGAGCGGGGCCGGCGGTCGATGTGTTACGCGCTATTACCCCGCACCGGCATGTCCCGGCCGTGACCGGTTCCAGCAGGTTTCTTGCGCTCACCCCCAGCTTTTTTTCGAAGCGGCGCACGACGCGCCTTTCATGCGGCCGACACACGCATGCGCTACGCTGACGCGCGATGAAGAGGGGAGAAGCCGAGTCGTGTTCGATCAGCTGAAGGCGTTCCACGCGACCGTCCGGCAGGGCAGCATCACGCGCGCCGCGCGCCACCTGGGCGTGAGCCAGCCGACGATTGCCGCGCAGATCCGGCAGGTCGAGCAGCTGTACGGCGTCGAGCTGTTCTACCGCAGCGGCCGCAAGCTCGAGGTCACCGAGACGGGTATCGAGCTGCTGCCGCTCGTCGAGAAGATGATCGCGCTCGAGGCGCAGGCCGACATCATGCTGCGCAACGTCGGCGGCCTGTTCGAAGGGCACCTGCGGATCGGCGCGACGGGGCCGTACTACATCATGGACGCGGTCGGCCGCTTCTCGAACGCGCATCCGTCGATCGCGCTCACGTGCCGGATCGGCAACTCCGAGGAAATCCTGCAGGCGCTGCAGGAATTCCGCATCGATCTCGCGGTATCGTCGCAGCGCAACGACGCCGAAGGCCTCGAACGCAAGGTGATCTCGACCGACCCGCTCGTGCTCGTCGTGCATCGCACGCATCCGCTCGCGCGTTTCGACGCGATCGATCCGGCGCAGCTCGCCGACGTGCGGCTGCTGATTCGCGAGGAAGGCTCGGTGACGCGCCGCTGCACGGAGACGATCCTCGCGGCGGCCGGCGTCGCGGCCGTATCGATGGCCGAGATCGGCAGCCGCGAAGCGATCCGCGAGGCGATCCTGCACGGCGTGGGCGGCAGCCTGTTTCCGCTCGGCGAGGCCGAGCGCCATCCCGACCTGCGCGTGATCGCGCTGCGCGGCGTCGACACGACGATCGACGAATACGTGTACTACCTGAAGGCGCGCCGCCAGAGCCCCGCGATCGACGCGTTTCTCGCGTGCATCCTGCCGGCCGACGGCAACACGGCTGCGGTGGCCTCGGCAGCCGGGGCGGATGAAGCAGGACGAACGGCGCGGCGGGCGAACGCGCGCTGAACTGCCGCGCGTTCGCCGGTTCCGCACTTTGCCGGCGCTTTTCCCGCGCCTTCCCTCGTTTTTCCTCGTGCCTTCCTTCTGTCGTTGCGCTCACCTCATTTCGGCAGTGCCGGAATCATCCACGTCAGCACGTGCTGCTGCAGGAACACCAGCACGCCGAGCAGCAGCGTGAGAATCACGCTGTGCCAGAAGGTGCGCGCAAACACGACACCTTCCTGCCCTTTCAGGTCCGTCGTCGACACGCCCGTCGCGATGTTCTGCGGCGAGATCATCTTGCCCATCACGCCGCCCGACGAGTTGGTCGCGGCCATCAGCACCGGATCGAGGCCGAGCTGCCGCGCGGCCACGACCTGCAGGTTGCCGAACAGCGCGTTGCCCGACGTGTCGCTGCCGGACAGGAACACGGCGATCCAGCCGAGCGACGCGGACACCAGCGGGAACAGCGCCCCCGTCGACGCGACGCCGGTGCCGAGCGTATAGCTGATTCCCGAGTAGTTCAGCAGGTACGCGAGCCCGACGATCATCATCACCGTGACGATCGCGATCCACGTCTGCCGCCAGGTCTTGACCACGCATTCGAGGAACGCACCGATACCGGTGCGCGTCAGCGCGGCCGTGATGATCGCCGAGAGCAGGATCGCGGTGCCCGTGCCGAGCGGCTGGAAGTCCCAGATCGCCGCATACGGCTTGTGGTACAGCGACACGAACACCGCGTTGTGCAGGCCCGGCCACTTGATCTTCACGTCGCCGATCGCCGCGACGTTCGCGTGTACCCACACGATCACGACCACCGACACGACGAGCCACGGCAGCCAGCCGCCGAAACCCGCGCGGGCGGCACCGGCCGTTGCGGGCACGCTGCGCGCGAGCGCGTATTGCGGATCGGGTTGCGGCTTCCACACCTGGAGGAAACCGATCGTGACGATCAGCGACGTGAGCGACGACAGCACGTCGGTGAGCTGGTAGCCGAGGAAGTTCGACGTGACGAACTGCGCGATCGCGAAACTGCCGCCCGACACGAGCAGCGCGGGCCACAGCTTCGAGATCGAGCGCAGCCCGCCGTACGCGCCGACCACGTAGAACGGCAACAGCAGCGCGAAGAACGGCAACTGGCGGCCGACCATCTGTGCGAGTGTCGCGGGCGGCAGCGACGTCACCGCGCCGAGCACGGTGATCGGCACGCCGAGCGCGCCGAACGCGACCGGCGCCGTGTTGAACAGCAGCGTATAGGTGAGCGCTTCGAGCGCGGGGAAGCCGAGCGCGATCAGGAGTGCGCTCGTGATCGCGACCGGCGTGCCGAATCCCGAGATTCCTTCGAGCAGGCAGCCGAACGAGAACGCGACGACGAGCAGCACGAGACGCCGATCGTCGGGCAGGTTGTCGAGCATCCACTGCCGGAACTGGTCGAAACGGCCCGACTTCACCGCGATGTTGTACAGCAGCAGCGCGTTGAAGACGATCCACATCACCGGCACGACCGCGAGCGCCATGCCCGCGCCGACCGCGTTGAACGCGAGCCCGGCCGGCATCCCCCACGCGCCGATCGCGACCGCGAGGCCGGCGACCAGCCCGGCGAGCGACGCCTGCCACGCGGGGCGGCGCAGCACGCCCAGCGCGATCAGCGCGACGGCGATCGGGATCGCGGCGACGAGGAAGGACAGCAGCAGCGAGTTGGCGACCGGCGTCAACGGCTGCGCGAAGACAATGCCGGGCGGCAGGGCGTCGGTGGGATTCATCGCGTCTCCAAAGTCGACCCGGGGCTGGCGCGGCGGCGCCCCGGATTCGGTGCAAAGCGGTCCTTCCGCAATCGCGACGGCGCTCAGGCGCTTGTGCACGCAACGACGTCGCACGGCCAACCGATCGGTCGCTTAAAAGAGGTTAGGAGGCGCGGGGCGCTTCTACAAGGAGGACAAGCCCGATGCGTGCCGACCCGGTACGAGCCCGCCGCCGCAGGCTGACAGGCAGCGGGCGGGCCGCTGTCGCGTTCGACAGGATGCCCGTCACGCGCGGCTTACCCGCGCAATGTTGCACATGCGGCAAAGGTGCCTGACGGCGGCCGGGATGTTTCGTTTGGCATCCGAAGCCTAGACTGGCTGCATCGATTCCGCCCGCGCCGGTCACGGCACGGCACCGGAACCTCACGGAGTGAACACGATGAAGACGATGAAACAAGCCGTATGCGCATGCGTGCTGATCGGCGCGGCCTTCGCCGCGCACGCGCAGGCCGCATCGACGCTGACGCGCGCCGAGGTCCGCCAGGAACTCGTGGAGCTGCAGGCCGCCGGCTACCGGACGAGCCTGGCAAGCAGTCCCGACTTTCCGGAAAAGATGCAGGCGATCATGCACCGTGCCGCGCAGGCACGCGGCGCGGACGCCGGCTACGGCAGCGACGGCGGCGCAAACGTGGAATCGGGCAAGCCGGCGCAGCCGCACGCGATCGATCGCGGCACGTACGCACACCACTAAAGGTGGATCGACCCGGATCGGGGGCGCCACGGCGCACACCGACCGGCGACGGAGGACGCAGCGCGCACCGCGCCGATCGACGCGGTGCGCGTGCGCCAGGCATCACACGCTGAAGCGGTTCAGCGTATACGCGCGATAGGCCGCGACGAATGCGTCGAACGATCCGGCCTCCTTCGCTTCGAGCTCGGCCTGCTCGGCGAGCGACTTCGCGGCGAGCGCCTGCTCGGTGCGCAGTGTCTCCGCCGACGGCGGGTGCGCGCGGAAATGCGCGGCATGCGCTTCGCTCTGCGCCAGCGCGAACCCGAGGAACGACTGCCCGTGCTCGCGCATCGTGCGCAGCACGCGTGCGGACGGCGTGCGCTCCGGATCGGCGAGCTTCTCGCGCTGCGCGGCGATCGCGCGCGCATGTTCGTCGCCGCCGCGGATTTCGTCGAGACGGCGGCCGACGGTTTCGATATCGCCCATCAGTTCGTCCGCCCACGCCTGCAGCGTGATCGGCGCACCGTCGCGCTGCAGCGTGAGCCCGGGCTTGCGCCCTTCCATCGTCACGCTGCCGAAGTTCGCGTTCGCCTCCTGGTACGCGGGGCAGTCGAGCACCGGGCTCTCGTCGAGCGCGCACGCGAGCAGGAAGGCGTCGATGAAGCGCGCGGTTTCCAGTGCGATGCCGGTCGGCTCGAACGGATCGATGTCGAGACAGCGCACCTCGATGTACTGCACGCCGCGCGACGCGAGCGCATGCAGCGGACGCTCGCCCGAATATGTGACGCGCTTCGGCCGGATCGTCGAGTAGAACTCGTTTTCGATCTGCAGCACGTTCGTGTTGATCTGAATCCACTCGCCGTCGCGATGCGTGCCGATGGCTTCGTACGCCGGATACGGCTCGCTCACGGCCTTCGACAGCGCGTCGAGATAACCGGGCAGCGTGTTGTAGTCGACGTGCAGCGCGGCCTGGGCGGTCGTGTTCGAGTAGCCGAGATCGCTCATCCGCAGGCTCGTCGCATACGGCAGGTACAGCGTATCGGCGTCGAACGTGTCGAGCCTGTGCGGCTTGCCGCGCAGGAACTTCGTGTCGAGCGCGGGCGATGCGCCGAACAGGTACATCAACAGCCAGCTGCGGCGGCGGAAGTTGCGGATCTGCGCGAGATAGCGCTCCGACTGGTAATCGACGAGCGTGGCCGTCGACCCTTCTTCCGCGTGCAGGCGCCGCCACACTTCCTCGTGCAGCGAGTAGTTGTAGTGGATGCCGGCGATGCACTGCATCGTGCGGCCGTAGCGATACGCGAGGCCGCGCCGGTACACCGTCTTCAGGCGGCCGATGTTCGACGTGCCGTAGTCGGCGATCGGGATCTGGTCGTCGGCCGGCAGCAGGCCCGGCATCGAGTCGTTCCACAGCATCTCGTCGCCGAGCGATGCATAGACGTAGCGATGCAGATCGTCGAGGCGTTCGAGCGTGATCGCGGCGTCGCGTTCCGCGGGCGTGATCAGCTCGATCAGCGCTTCGGAATAGTCGGTCGTCAGCGCCGGATGCGTGAGCGCCGAACCGAGCGCGCGCGGATGCGGCGTGAACGCGATCATCCCGTCGCGCGTCACGCGCAGGCTTTCCTTTTCGATGCCGCGCAGGCCGTCGGGCAGATGCTGCCGCGTCGGGCCCGAGCTCAGTGCTTCGAGGCGATTCAGCAGCAGTTCGGACTGGCGGTGAGTCATGGTGTTCGACATGGAGACGCAAGTGCGTGACGGCCGCGCGCAGAACGCCGCGCGCGGCCGGCTGGATTGTTGGTCGCTTCGTTGGTAGCGGGCACTTTAACATCTCGCCGAAACCCGCGCTTGAGGTGGCGCCGGGCAGGGTGCACGGGCCGGAGCGGGCCGCCGGACGGGCCGGTCGCGGCGATCGCCGCATCTCCCACCGGTTCCGGGCGGCGGCGACGGGCACGCCGGTTGAGCGCATTCGTCCGACGGAACGTGACGCGCGAACGGGGGACGGCAGGTGCAACCGTGCCGCCGAATCGACCGCGGAGAGAGGCGAAAGTGTGCGTCGTGCGCCCGGCATCGGGCGGACGACGGATTCGAGAAATAGCCTTGACGGTCGAAGTCCGGCGGTAGCCAACGAACACCGGCGCGGCTTGCGCGACGGGTTGCATCGCGGCTTCGCCGGGTCGCACCCGGCCGCGCAACTCAGTGATCGGCAGTTGCCCTCACCCGCCGCGCGCGCCGCCCGCCCGGTCGGCCACTTCGTTCCACAAATGCAGCGCCGCGTACGCGCGCCACGGCCGCCAGCCTTCGGTGCGACGCTTCTGGGTCGCGAGCCGGTCGAGCGCCGGATCGCGTGCGGCGATCGATTGCATCAGCACGAGATCGGAGGCCGGCCACGCATCCGGATCGCGCCATGCGCGCATCGCGATGTATTCGACGGTCCACGGGCCGATGCCGGGCAGATCGAGCCACGCACCGCGCAGCGTCGCGAGATCGGCGTGCTCGCGATCGACCGGCACGTCGCCGGCCGCCACCGCGCGCGCCGTGCCCGTCAGTGCCGCGACCCGCTTGCCGGGCATCCCGATCTTGTCGAGATCGCAGGCGGCCAGCGCCTCCGGTGTCGGAAAACGCCAAGCGGGCGCACCGTCGTCTTCGTGAACCACGCGCTCGCCGGCCCGCTCGACGAGCCGGCCGACGATCGTCGTCGCGGCCTTCACGCTCACCTGCTGGCCGACGATCGCGCGCACGGCCAGTTCGAACCCCGACCACGCACCCGGCACGCGCAGCCCCGGCGCGGCCTCGACGAGCGGCGCGAACCACGGATCGCGCGCCAGCCCGCTGCCGATGACGGCCGGATCGGCGCCGAGGTCGAACATCGTCGCGACGCGCGCGGCGAACGCATCATCGACATGACGCGCGACCGCGCCTTCGACCGTCGCGACCAGGCAATGCTTGCGCGGATGTTTCGCGACCGTGAGCCGGCCGGCGTCGCCGTGCAGGTCGACGATGCGGCGATACACGCCGCCCGCCACCTGCTCGACGCCCGGAATCGCGCGCCCGCTGAAGAAGCGCAGGACGCGCGCCCAGTCGTAAGGCGCATTGAAGCGCAGTTCCATTTGCGCGGACGGCGGCACGCGGCCGCCGTTCACGATGGACGTAATCGTCGTTCTTGCGATGCTCAAGCTGCGCTGCCCTCCGCGACGGATTCGGTTTCATCGTCGTGCACGTGACGCGCCTCGGCGGCAAGCAGCGTCGCCTTGCGGCGCACGCCCCAACGATACCCGGACAGCGCGCCGCCCTTTTGTACGACGCGGTGGCACGGGATCGCGAGCGCGACCGGGTTCGACGCGCACGCGGACGCGACGGCGCGCACCGCGCGCGGCGCGCCCAGCGCCTCGGCGATCTCCGAGTAGCTGCGTGTTTCGCCGTACGGAATATGCGTCAGCGCTTCCCACACGCGCTGCTGGAAGGCGGTCGGCGCGATGTCGAGCGGCAGGTCGAACGCGTGCCGCGTGCCGTCCAGGTACGCGCGGATCTGCGCGACGAACGGCGCGAGCCGTGCCGACGCTTCGACCAGCTCGGCGCGCGCGAACGCGTCCTTCAGCTCGCCGACGAGCGCGGCCGGTTCGTCGCCGAACGCGATCCGGCAGATGCCCTGCCCGGTCGCCGCGACGAGCACCGTACCGAGCGACGTCGAGGCGGTCGCAAAGTCGATCCGCAGGCCGGCACCCTGGCGGCGGAACGCCGACGGTGCCATCCCGAGCTCGCGCGGCACCGACGCATAGAGTCGCGACGGCGAGTTGAAACCCGCGTCGACGGCCGCCTGCGTGACCGGCTGCCCGCTTTGCAACGCCTGCCGCAGCGCGGCGCCGCGCTGCGCGGCTTGGTACTGCCGCGGCGACACGCCGACCACGCGCTTGAAAAGCCGCTGCAGATGAAACGGGCTCACGTGCACGGCATCGCTCAGCTGCTGCAGCGTGAGCCGCTCGGCATGCGCGTCGAGCACCGCGCACGCGCGGTTGACGATCTCGAGCTCGCGCGGCAGCCCTTCCGGCTGGCAGCGCTTGCAGGGCCGGAAACCGGCCGCGCGCGCGGCGGCCGGATCGGCGAAGAAGGACACATTTTCGCGGCGCGGCAGCCGCGACGCACAGGTCGGACGGCAGAACACGCCGGTCGTGCGCACGGCGTAGAAGAACGCGCCGTCCGCATGCGGATCGCGCTCGGTCACGGCGCCCCAGCGGGCATCATCGGTCGGATAGGCGGTTTTCATCTGAACCTCGCACTCTCTAGTGTAGATGGTGCCTACTCTAGACATCGGCACGTGCCGTCGCGCCCTGAATCTTGCTCTGTGATTCGCCCCGGATAATCAGGGGCGCATCACCCGGAAATAAGTCCGGCGAAACGCGCGCGCCGGCTGCTGCAGCGCGGTTTTCGTCATCGTCCCGTCACTATTTTGCTGCACTGCGGATGCGACAAATCGCCGTCCTGACGTTTTTTTGCATTCGGAATATTGCGTCGCACCATCGCCGTGTGTATAGTTGGAACTGTCTCCTCCATGTCTCCTCCTGATATGGATTAAGCCCGTTCCGCTTTGCGTGAACGGGCTTTTTTTCGTCCGTCGATTGTGCCGCGTTCCGGCGGGCGGCGCAGGCGCGATGCGTCTACACTCGATGCTCGTCGACTGCGAAGGAGCGCCTGCCCATGAAACCCACCATCCGCGCGATCGATCACATCGTGCTGCGCGTGACCGACATGGCCGCGATGACGCGCTTTTACTGCGACGCCGTCGGCTGCCATGTGGAAAAGGAACAGCCCGACCTGGGCCTCGTGCAGCTACGCGCCGGTGATGCACTGATCGACCTGCTGTCGGTCGGCGGCCCGATCGACCGCCCTGACAGCGGCCCGCCCGGCACGGGGCGCAATCTCGATCACCTGTGCCTGCGCGTCGAGCCGTTCGATCCCGACGCATTGACCGCCCATTTCGCCGCACACGGCGCACGGCCGGGCGCGCCGGCGGAACGCTACGGCGCCGGCGGCTACGGGCCGTCGATCTACCTGTTCGACCCGGAAGGCAACATGCTCGAATTCAAGGGGCCGCCGGCCGCGATCGGCTGAACGCGGCCGGCGCGCGGGCCGTCATGCGTCTGCGCGCGCCTTCAGCACCGTCCATTCGACCGCGACCGGATCGTGGTCGGCGCTCGAGATCCACGCGGTGCCGTCCTGCACCGTGCACTGCAGGCGCATCGAGCGCTCCGCGAGCCGCCCGAGCGCGGCCGCGACGCCGTCGGCCAGCGACAGCACCTGCACGTTGCGCAACCGCTCGACCTTGCTACGCACGCCCTGCCACCAGATATCCGACGTCTTGCCGCCGTACGCGATCACGGTGACCTGCCCGGCGCGGCCGGCCGCCTTCGAGATGCGCCGCTCGTCGGGCTGGCCGGCTTCGATCCAGACGTCGATCGCGCCCGTCAGGTCCTTCTGCCACAGATCGGGCTCGTCGACGTCCGACAGCCCCTTGCAGAATTCGAGCCGCTCGTGCGCGAACAGCGCGAACGCGACGATGCGCACCATCATCCGGTCGTCGGTTTCCGACGGATGACGCGCCACCGTCAGCGCGTGATCGGCGTAGTAATGCCGATCCATGTCGGCGATTTGCAGTTCGGCTTTGTAGATCGTGGATTTCAGCGCCATGCGGATACGGCCCGGGCGGGCATTCGGTTCGGTCGGGCCGTGATGATACCGAATGCGCGCCGTCCGGCGCGTGTCATGCGCCACCCACAGCGCAACGGCCCGGCATGTGCCGGGCCGTGTTCGGTTCGCGCCGCCCGCTCATCGGGCCGGCGCGCTCGCGCGTCGTGCGACTGCGCGGTGGATGGGCGGTTACTGGCGGTTACTGCTTGACGAAGCGCGAATCGGTCCAGAGACCCTGCTGGTCGCTGTTGTCGGCGCTGACGAACTGCACGTCGCCCTGGTCGACCGACACGACGCGGAAACGCTGGCCTTCCGGTACCGACAGGCAGCGGTAGTCGTCGAAGTATTGCTGCTTCGCCTGCGACTTGCCGTCACGTTCGTGACTCAGTACGGAGTCCAGATTGTCTTTCGACAGGCAGCCCCATGCATTCTTCGTCAACTGGATTTCCTGCGCCGGCTTGACGGCCGAATCGCCGCCCGCCTGGGCAATCGACACCGCGCAAAATGCGCCGACGAGGGCAAAAAGGATACCGGTACGCTTCATCATGTTCTGTCTCCAGGCTTGCGGACACCAGGCTTGGGTTAGCTATGTGTTTAAAGGTGATCGTGAACCGCGTTTTTCACTTTAGAAGACCGGCAAGCGATAGCAAGCACATTTGTTGTGCGACCGCAATAGCGGCGGATTGTCGCACCCCGTGCGCAGCCTGTTTTTCGCGCGGCACGCGCGGCGGGCAACCCCCGTTGCGCGGCGGACAGGCCCGTCACGCCGGGCGGAAAGCGTTATCCGACAGGGCTTTCATCCAAGTTACATTGCAGCGATTGAACGGTTTGGATAATCCATTTCGTCATCCGGATCATTTTGATGCGCCGCACATAAAGTCATTCGAAAACGAATCCACTTTACCGCAGTGCGGAATCGCAAATACCTGATACAAGAAAAATGCCAGGCATAAGCGAATCCGTATTTATCCGTAGTTTCCCGAATGTATTCGGCGCCCGCGAAAACCCCGCTGCAAGCGCCTTTCGCCAGCGCGTTTACCCTGCCTTGTTCGGACTGGATTGCTGGCGGTCGAAATAATCGCGTTGAAAGATGCACATGCGATAAGCGTTGTGATACGCGCCGTTTCCGAAAAATTCTTCCTTCAACTCGGCCTCGTGCTGGAATCCGCATTTTTCGTACACGTGAATCGCCGCCGCATTCGACGTATCGACGATCAGGTACAGCTTGCGCATGTTCAGCACCTTGAACGCGTACTCGATCGCGAGGCGCGTCGCCTGGCCCGCGTAACCGCGCCCCTGGCATTGCGGCGCGATGATGATCTGGAACTCGCCGCGGCGATGGATGTAGTCGAGCTCGATCAGTTCGACGAGGCCGACCAGTTCGCCCTGCGCGTCGACCGCGACGAAACGGCGCTCGCGCTGGTCGTGCACGTGGCGGTCGTACAGTTGTGACAGTTCCGAGAAGGTTTCGTACGGCTCCTCGAACCAGTAGCGCATGATCTTTGCGTCGTTGTTCAGTTCGTGGACAAAGCGCAGGTCCTGGCGCTCCAGCGGCCGCAGCGCGAGCGTGTTGGTATCGTTCTGGAGTTGCATGTTCATGTCCTTTTTGATGCCGGCGCAGGTGCGGCAAGGCCGCTTCCGCGGCCTGTTTCGCACTGTAAGAAGTTGAACGCGGGCGAAGTTCAGAGCCTAGAATGGGAGCAAGGGTTCCTGCCACCGCAAGGAGGCTATCGTGTTCGAGCAAGTGATACTCGGAATTTTCCTCGTGCTGCCGCTCGTGATCGTGGCGGCGCTGTTTTCCGACGAACTGTGGCAGGAACATCGGCGCCAGCATCCGCGTGACGAAAACGCACCGCACATCGACTGGAAGCATCCGTGGCGCCGCGTACGACGCGGGCATTGAGTCGACTGGCGTTCATCCGCGGGGCACGCCGGCCTGGCCGCCCTGGCGTGTGAACGCATGACGCGCCCCGGTACGCACCCGCAGTTATACGCCCGAATTCCGCCTCGATCCGATTCCGCTCAACCCGCTCACTCCGCGAGACGCCGCCGTGAACGACCAGCCCGCCCAGCCTCCGCACGACATTCCCAACGAAACGATCGACCTGCAGATCGCCGACGTGCTGGCGGCCGTCCGCTACCCGGCCAACAAGGATGCGATCGTCGATGCCGCCCGCGACGCGGGCGCCAGCAACGAAGTGCTGTCGATGCTCGACGGGCTGCCCGAACAGGACTACGCGGACGTCGACGCCGTCACGCACTGGGTTGCCGGCAACTTCGGTCCCGGCCTCGGGGTTTGAGCGCGCAACCATAACGCGATAGGATCAGGCCGCACCGGTCGCGCAGCGGCCGGCTGCCTGTCGCCCGGCGCAAGACCGGGCGTTTCCGCGTACGTGCCCGGGGAACTCCATGGAAGGCATCCTGATCCAGCACACGACACGCCGTCAGCTCTGGTTCGGCACACTGACGGCGCTCGTCATCGTGCTCGCGCTCGGGATCGCCGCGCCGCACGCGAACGTCGCGCTGCCGGCCGTCGAGCCGTTCATGCCGATGTGCGCGCTCACCGTGTTCACCACCGCGAGCATCGCGGCGTTCTTTCTCGGCGCGCAGTTCACCGTGACCCGCCAGCCGATGCTCGGCGCGCTCGGCGGCGCCTACGCGTTCACCGCGCTCGCCGTCGCGCTGCAGCTGCTCACCTTTCCCGGCGTATTCGCGCCGCACGGGCTGTTCGGTGCGCAACCGCAAAGCGCCGCGTGGATGTGGATCTTCTGGCATGCCGGCTTCCCGAGTTTCGTGATGGTCGCGCTGCTCGCGCGCGCGCGGCTGGCGCGCGCACCGGTCGGCGCACGGCAGACACGGTGGTGGACACTCGCGCTGATCGGCGGGCCGGCTGTCGTCGCGGGATTGCTGTGCCTGTTCGCGCTGAACGTGTCGCTGCCGCCCGCGTTTCATCCGCCGGGCGATGCGGCCGTGCTGCCCGTCAACGCCGTCGCGCTGGTCGTGTGGCTGCTCAATGCGCTGGCGCTCGTTGCCGTGCTGGCCACCGGCCGGCTGCGCACGACCCTCGACCTATGGCTCGCGATCGCGGTGCTCGCGTGCGTCACCGACACCACGCTGAACCTGATGAGCACCAATCGCTTCACGGTCGGCTGGTATCTCGCGCGCGTGTTCAGCATGTTCACGCCGGGCGTGCTCGTGTGCGTGCTCGCGTGGGAAGTGACGATGCTGTACCAGCGGCTGTTCGAGGCGCACGCGACGCTGATCCGTTCGTCCGCGCGCGACGGCCTGACGGGTGCGTTCAACCGCATGCACTTCAACGATCACTTCCACACGCTGTTCCTGCAGTCGCGACGGCAAGGCGAACCGCTGTCGCTGCTGATGGTCGACGTCGACCACTTCAAGGCGTACAACGACGCGTTCGGTCACGTGAAGGGCGACGCATGCCTGATTGCCGTCGCGAATGCGTTGGCCGGCGCGGTGAGGCGGCCCGCGGACATGGTCGCGCGTTACGGCGGCGAGGAGTTCGCGATCGTGCTGCCGAACACGGGCGCGCGCGGCGCGCGGGTCGTCGCCGAGGAAGCGCGCGAGGCGGTATTGCGGCTCGATCTCGCGATGCCGACATCACCCGCCGGACGCGTGAGCGTGAGCGTCGGCTGCGCGACCGTGGCGGCCGACGATCTCTCCACACCCGACGCGTTGATCGAAGCCGCCGATGCCGCGCTGTATCGTGCGAAGGATACGGGGCGAAACAGGGTCGTCACTGCCTGAAAACGTCTGCTGTTTGGGGATTTGTTACGGTCATTGTGACCGGAATAATCCGCCGTTACGGATTGCGGAGCAGGGAAACGATCGCTTACAGCCGGTGTTGCGGGCGCTCGCTATGCTGGGTTTCATATTGAACCCGAGCAGGTGAACCCGATGAAGAAGACCCTTTTGCTGATTGCCAGCGTCGCCGTGTTGCTGAGCGGCTGTATCGTGGTGCCTGACGGTGGTGGGTATTACGGTGGCGGCGGGTATTACCATCACCGGCATTGGGATTGACGTGGATGACGGTCCGGCTGCTTCGATCCGGGCCTTCGCGCCATCAAGCCGGCGCAGTCAGTTCGGCATGCATCAGAAATACCTGTAGCGCAGCGAGCGTTTCGTAGTGAAGACGCTCGAGGCGCGCATCCTTCTCCGCGTCTTCGATCAGATTGCGCTCGGCATCGAACTGATAAGGCTCCCCCAGCAGTTCGGCCATGTCGATCTGGAAGTACGTGCACTCCCCATAGGGCCGCTTGCCGTCGATGTAGGACAGCGGCCAGAAGTCATCGCGCTTCAGCACCGCATCGATCGAGTAATCGTCGAGCGTTCTCCAGACGGTCCCTTGCAGTATCGCGAGATGCTCGGCGCGAAATTCGAAACGCCCCGATGCGTCAACGCCGCTTTCCGGAAAATCGAACGCCTCGCGCAGTTCCGCCGGGATCACGTATTGCCCCGGTGACAACGTGCCCGCGACCGTGACGAATTCGGGCACGACGTGGCCGAGTTCTGCCAGCGTGCGAATGGCCAGCACGTCGTCGCCCGTTTCGAGGATCGCCTTGGCGAGATCGATCGTCGTGCCGGTTCCCGTCAGTGGCGGCTCGGGAACAATGCCCGGCGCACCGGATTCGATCGGAAGCCACATGACCTGAAGCCGCCTCATCAGCGCGACATGACGCGGCGTCAGGTCGGGATATGGCGCATCGTCGGCAAAGACGGCGCGAAGAATGGCGTGACGTTCGATCGAATGGTCACGCATCGGAGCACTCGGTGTGACGCGCGGCAAACACCAGCAGCGCGACGGGATTCAACTTCGGCAGAGGTTTGCGACTGGCGTCGCCGTATCCGAAACGCGAACTCAGGTCGTGCCCGTAGCCGTCATCGGCGGCGGATACGCGGAAGGCGACAGGTTTCGAATGACCATGCGGTCGAGTTCGGCTTGCGCCTGCGCAATTTTCTCGTCGGCTGCGACGATTTTCCGCCGATGGCGATAACGCGCCACGAGTACCGAACCGATTATCACGAGACCGAAGACGACGTTCCCGACGGCCGGCGTATGGTCGGCAAGCTCGCCGGCCAGGGTACCGAGGATCGCACCGCCTATCACGCCGAATATGGCCGCGAATATGCCATCGACGATCCAGCTCTTCGAAGGGTATTTGAGCCGCGCAACGTTGATTGCGACAACGGCATCGACCATGCCGTCCACCTTGCCCTGTACGGCATCGAGTTGTGCTTCGATGTCATCCGTCAGGTTTCGGGCGCGCGCCTTGTCCGGTTCGGCGAGCACCCCGGCATTGGCATAGGTCAGCAGGATGCCGTCCAGCTCTTTCCATGCGGCTTCCAGATCGGATGACACCCGGCCTTCTTCCCGCAGATGGCGCCAGCCGGTATCCACATCGTTGAGGTCGACGTATGTGCCGTGCGATGCACAGCATTCAAATACCGCAAATGCCCGACGCAGCTCGAGCTCCGCGGTGAAGTTGTCGTTCGCTCGCGACCGTTGGCTTTTCGCCATGTCGGTCGTCGAGTTGCCGGTTGATTCGCCGCGTTTTCCGAATCCGAATCCCATGCGTGCCCTCTCTTTGTTTTTTGGACCGGGGGTCGTTGTGTCGAAATGTCCCGGCCGGCCGATTTTACGGCAGGCCGCGTGACGTGCACGGGGGATCGATCGCGATCGGGGTGGCCGATCAACAGCGAATGACGAGCCGTAAAGCGCTTTCGAACGTCGAATCCGCGGGCATCACTTCCCGATACAAAACCTGCTGAAAATCACCCCCAGCAGATCATCCGAAGTGAACTCCCCGGTAATCGAATTGAGTTGCTCCTGCGCGAGCCGCAGTTCCTCGGCAAACAGATCGAGCGACTGAGCGCGTTGCTCCGCATGATCCGCCGCCTGCGCGAGATGCTCCTGCGCAGCCCGCAGCGCGATCAGATGCCGCTCCCGCGCGAGATACACGCCCTCCGCCCCGGCCTGCCACCCGGCGATCCGCAGCAGCTCCGCGCGCAGCATGTCGATCCCGTCGCCGCGCTTCGCCGACAGATGCACCTCGGTCAGGTCGCCCTCCGCCGCCGGATGCTCGACGCACGCCGCCACGCCGGTCAGGTCCGTCTTGTTCAGCACGCGTACCACCGGCACGCCGCCCGGAAACCGCGCGGCAATCGTCTCGTCATCCGCCGTCATCCCGGTGCGCGAATCCAGCAGATGCAGCACGACGTCCGCCCGCTCGATCTCGCTCCACGTGCGTGCGATGCCGATCCGCTCGACCTCGTCCTCCGTCTCGCGCAACCCGGCCGTATCGATGATGTGCAGCGGAATCCCTTCGACCTGGATCGTCTGCGCGACCTTGTCGCGCGTCGTGCCCGCGATCGGCGTGACGATCGCCAGCTCCGCGCCGGCCAGCGCGTTCAGCAGCGACGACTTGCCGACGTTCGGCTGCCCCGCGAGCACGACCGACAATCCTTCGCGCAGCAGCGCGCCTTGCCGCGCATCACCCAGCACGTGCGCGAGCTGCGCGCGAATCTTCGCGAGCTTGCCGCGCGCGTCGGCCGCCTCCAGGAAATCGATCTCCTCTTCCGGAAAATCGAGCGTCGCCTCGACCAGCATCCGCAGCGTGATCACGTCGTCGACGAGCGCATGGATCTGCCGCGAGAACGCGCCGTCGAGCGAGCGCCCGGCCGAACGCGCGGCCGCCTCGGTGCTCGCCTCGATCAGGTCGGCGACGGCCTCGGCCTGCGCGAGATCGAGCTTGTCATTCAGAAACGCGCGTCGCGTGAATTCGCCGGGCTCCGCGAGCCGCAGCCCGAAACCGCGCCCCGCATCCAGGCAGCGCTGCAGCAGCAGCTGCATCACGATCGGCCCGCCGTGCCCCTGCAGCTCGAGCACGTGCTCGCCGGTGTACGAATGCGGCGCCGGGAAGTACAGCGCGATCCCGCGGTCGAGCGGCGCGCCGTGCTCGTCGAGGAACGGCACGTAACTCGCATGGCGCGGCGCGAGCTTCTGCCCGCACAACGCGTCGATCAGCGGCAACGCGGCCGCCTCGCCGCCGCGCCCGAACGATACACGGACGACCCCGATGCCACCCCGGCCGGCAGCAGTGGCAATGGCGACGATCGGATCGGAATCGGTAGCGAGCATGGGAATCGGATGAGTCGGGTGATCAGTGAATATGGTGCGCCCGCGCAACAGTTCGGGCATCGGAACGCCGGCATTGTAGCGTGCCGGCTCACACGCCATCGGTCGCCACGCTGGATTCGGACGCGCCCGAATTTATCCCGCCGGGGATAAGCCAAGTATCAGTCCGGCGCCATGTCACAACGACGGTTTCGGACGAGTATGCCTGCTGGAGCGGCCCAACACTGTGGCCCTCAATTTTGCCCCCCACTCCGATCGAGATCGGGATTCGTCTGAACGAGATACGTTTAGCCCGAATGGTTGTCTGAAACGTGGTGGTGGAATTGCACAATCTCCCCCATGCCGACATCCGAAGAAAAAGCCGCGTTCTCGGAACGCCTGAAATTCGCCCTGCGGCGCAGCCCGGAGAAGATCACCGGTGCGACCGAACTGGCGAACCGATTCAATCTGCGCCACCGCGGAGCGCAACCCGTTTCGCCGCAAACCGCGCATAAGTGGCTGACGGGTCGCACGATTCCGACGTCGGACAAACTCGCCACGCTCGCCGAATGGCTGCGCGTCGAACTCCACTGGTTGCATTACGGCCCGTCGCCGAGCGTGATCGAACATCCGACGCCGCAACCGCTGCCGCGCGACGAGCGCTATCCGCCGACGCCCGAGACGATCGAACTCGCGTCGAAGATCGAAGCGCTGTCGCCGCATCATCGCTACCTCGTGCAGGAACTGGTCGAGCAGTTCTACGGCGACTCGGGCGAATCGAAGAAAGGCTGAACCCGCACCGGCACCGCAAAAGCAAAAAGCCGCATGGCGCGAACCATGCGGCTTTTTTTGCGTGCATCGCGGGCGGCTCGCCGCCCGCGTATGCAACGGGCGTCAGGCCGGTTTCTTCTTGGCCCCGCCGAGCTTGCGCGTGATGTAGTACTGCTGTGCGATCGACAGCACGTTGTTCACGACGTAGTACAGCACGAGGCCGGCCGGGAAGAAGAAGAACATCACCGAGAACGCGATCGGCATGAACTTCATCATCTTCGCCTGGACCGGGTCCGGCGGAGTCGGGTTCAGGCTCGTCTGCACATACATCGACACGGCCATCAGCACCGGCAGGATGAAGAACGGATCGCGCTGCGACAGGTCGTGAATCCACAGAACCCACGGCGCGCCGCGCATTTCGACCGACGCGAGCAGCACCCAGTACAGCGAGATGAACACCGGGATCTGGATCACGACCGGCAGGCAGCCGCCGAACGGATTGACCTTCTCGGTCTTGTACAGCTCCATCAGCGCGGCGTTCATCTTCTGCGGATCGCTCTTGAAGCGTTCGCGCAGCGCCTGCATGCGCGGCGTGATTTCCTTCATGCGCGCCATCGACTTGTAGCTCGCAGCCGACAGCGGGAAGAACACCGCCTTGATCAGGATCGTGAGCAGCACGATCGACCAGCCCCAGTTGCCGATGTAGCCGTGGATCTTCTCGAGCAGCCAGAACAGCGGCTTCGCGATGATCGTCACCCAGCCGTAGTCCTTCACGAGTTCCAGGCCCGGCGCGATGCCTTCGAGCATGCGCTCCTCTTCCGGACCGGCGAACAGGCGTGCCTGCACGTCGGCCGACTGGCCCGGCGCGATCGCGGCGACCGGCTGCTTCACGCCGACGCGGTACAGCGTCGGATCGATCTTTTCAGCGTAGATGTCGCGCTTCACGCCCTGCTGCGGAATCCAGGCCGACGCGAAGTAGTGCTGCACCATCGCGACCCAGCCGTTGTCGGCGGAGGTCACGTAGTCGGCCTTGTTCTTGTCGAGGTCGCTGAAGTTGATCTTCTGGAAGTGCTTCGCGTCCGTGTAGACCGCCGGCCCGAGGAACGTATGCGAGAACATCGGCGTTTCGACCGCCGTGTTGTCGCGCACCAGTTCCATGTAGACCGTCGGCGTGACAGGTGCCGTGCCGACGTTGTCGATCTTGGTGTCGACGCCGATCACGTAGCTGCCGCGCGTGAACGTGTAGGTCTTCACGACCTTCACGCCGCCCTTCACCGGCGATTCGAACGACAGCTTCAGCGCGTTCTGGTCGCCCGTCAGCGACGTCGAGCCGGGGTTCAGCTGCGTGTAGACGTCGTTGTGGTTCGGGAAATCGCCGCCGAGCAGGCCCGAGCGTGCGAGATACGTATGGCCGGCCGTGTGGTCGAACAGCGTGATGTACAGGTCGGGCTGCTTGCCGTCGCCCTGCTTCTTCAGCGTCAGCTTGGCAAGCGTGCCGCCGCGCGTGTCGATTTCGCCGTCGTAGACGTCGGTCGAGAACTTCACGAGCTGCGCCTGCGCGGCCGGAGCAGTGGTCGACGGGGCGGCGCCGGCTGCGGCGGCAGGCACTTCACCTGCGGTCGTCGTCGCGCCCGTGCCCGATGCACCGCCGGCAGCGGCCGCGGGGGCCGTCTGCGTGGCGCTCGGGAAGAACATCGACGGGCGTCCATGGGACCGCTGCCAGTTGTCGTACAGCATGACAGCTGACATGAAGAAGATCACCCATAGGACGGTGCGTTTGATATCCATGCGTTGTCTCAGAGTCGATGGGACCGCGCGTCGGCTTCGCCGCGAGCGCGAGTGTCGGAGTTGGGCGGCGGGACGAGGTCGATGCCGCCCGCGGAAAACGGATGGCATCGGCACACGCGCCTGACGGCGAGATACGTGCCGCGCGCGGCGCCATGATACTGGATTGCCTCGCGCGCGTAATCCGAACAGGAAGGATAAAAACGGCAACGGTTGCCGAGCATCGGGCTCACGGCAACCTTGTAGAAGCGCAGCAAGGCGATCAATACCGTTTCCATACCTTGGGCGGCGCCGTACGACGCCGCGTCAAAACCGGCCGGGCAGGCGCGAACGCCGCACCGGGCACGGATGCGTCACTCGGACGCGGGCTTCGACGCACGGCGGGCGATTTCCCGGACTGCCCTGTCGAGCAGCTCGCGGATCTCGGCCGCGCACATCGCCGCGAGCGGGGCGGAAGCCGCGCTCGGCAGCGCTTTCTTGTCGAAGCGCGTGTGCTGCCGCAGCAGCAGGTCGTAACCGGCGAACTCGGCCCGGCGCAAGCGAAACGCATCGCGCGCCAGCCGCTTCACGAGGTTACGTGTTACCGCACGCGGCGCATACTTCTTGCCGACGACGAGCCCCAGACGCGCGGGCTGACCGGTCGGCTTGCCGTAAATCACGAAGTGCGCGGAGCGCCGCCAGGGGCGCAAACGAAAAACGGATGAAAATTCATCCGTTTTCAGAAGTCGCGCAGCTTTCGGGAAGGCGGCTTTCGTCTGCGACGGATTCGCACCCGGCTCGACGGCACCTTCCGCAGGACTGCGGACGGCGGACACAGCGCGCAACCTGCCTTAGATGGCGAGGCGCTTGCGGCCCTTCGCGCGGCGAGCGTTGATGACCTTGCGGCCACCTGCCGTCTTCATGCGGACACGGAAGCCATGGGTGCGCTTGCGGCGCGTCACGGACGGTTGGTAAGTACGTTTCATGATGTTCTCACTTGTTCGAGAATGTCGAAATTCAGGGGACCGCGTGCCCTTAACCGGAGGCATTCGGGCGAACGCAATCGCCGGGAATACAGGATTGGTTTTCGCGGAACCCGCTATTTAAACCGTTTTTCTCTTGACGGTCAATACTTTAGGAGTCGCTCGCCTGTGCCGGCCCGCGCCGATCCGGCCCCGCGACCCACCATCCCGGCCTGTGGATAACTCGCGCTGTGGTCGCGTTTGGCGGTAGAATCTCGCCTTATCTCCAAGAATCCCGCACGCCGCCTCGGCCCGCGCCTGCCCCTCCAGCACTGTGACGCAGGCGTCCGAGGCACGCTCGCACGACCGCTTCGGGCCTTGTTGCGCAACCGCGACAAGGGCGCCGGCGAGCCGCGCTGTGCACGCAAAAAACGACAGTTACTTGATGAACGATTTCTGGCAACACTGTTCCGCACTGCTGGAGCGCGAGCTGACGCCCCAGCAGTACGTGACGTGGATCAAACCCTTGGCCCCGGTGGCCTTCGATGCGTCGGCGAACACGCTGTCCATCGCCGCGCCGAACCGCTTCAAGCTGGACTGGGTCAAGAGCCAGTTTTCGGGACGGATCTCCGATCTGGCCCGCGAATTCTGGAACACGCCGATCGAAGTCCAGTTCGTCCTCGATCCCAAGGCAGGCATGCGCAGTGCCGCGGCCGGCGCCGCATCGGGCGCAGCCGCCCCGCGCGCGCCGCTCGCACCGAGCGGCCCGGCCGCCGCGGTGGCCGCGATCGCCGCCAACCTGGCCGCGAACGCCGGCGCTGCGCCCACAGCGCCGGCCGACGTGCCGATGACGCCGTCGGCAGCCGCCGCGCACCACCTGAACGCCGACGACGCCGACATCGACCTGCCGAGCCTGCCCGCGCACGAAGCCGCGGCCGGCCGCCGCACGTGGCGCCCGGGCCCGGGTGCCGCACCCGCGAACGGCGGCGAAGCCGATTCGATGTACGAGCGTTCGAAGCTGAACCCCGTGCTCACGTTCGACAACTTCGTGACCGGCAAGGCGAACCAGCTCGCGCGCGCCGCCGCGATCCAGGTCGCGGACAACCCGGGCATCTCGTACAACCCGCTGTTCCTGTACGGCGGCGTCGGCCTCGGCAAGACCCACCTGATCCACGCGATCGGCAACCAGCTGCTGCTCGACAAGGCCGGCGCGCGGATCCGCTACATCCACGCGGAACAGTACGTGTCCGACGTGGTGAAGGCATACCAGCGCAAGGCGTTCGACGACTTCAAGCGCTACTACCATTCGCTCGACCTGCTGCTGATCGACGATATTCAATTCTTCTCCGGCAAGTCGCGCACGCAAGAGGAATTCTTCTACGCGTTCGAGGCGCTGGTCGCGAACAAGGCGCAGGTGATCATCACCAGCGACACGTATCCGAAGGAAATCTCGGGCATCGACGATCGCCTGATCTCGCGCTTCGACTCGGGCCTCACCGTCGCGATCGAGCCGCCCGAGCTGGAAATGCGCGTCGCGATCCTGATGCGCAAGGCGCAGTCGGAAGGCGTGAATCTCTCGGAAGACGTCGCGTTCTTCGTCGCGAAGCACCTGCGCTCGAACGTGCGCGAACTCGAAGGCGCGCTGCGCAAGATCCTCGCGTATTCGAAGTTCCACGGCCGCGAGATCTCGATCGAGCTGACCAAGGAAGCGCTGAAGGACCTGCTGACCGTGCAGAACCGGCAGATTTCGGTCGAAAACATCCAGAAGACCGTCGCCGACTTCTACAACATCAAGGTCGCCGACATGTATTCGAAGAAGCGCCCCGCGAACATCGCGCGGCCGCGACAGATTGCGATGTATCTCGCGAAGGAACTCACGCAGAAGAGCCTGCCGGAAATCGGCGAGCTGTTCGGCGGGCGCGATCACACCACCGTGCTGCACGCGGTGCGCAAGATCGCCGACGAGCGCAGCAAGGACGCGCAGCTCAACCACGAGCTGCACGTGCTGGAACAAACGCTGAAGGGCTGAGCGCGCGGCGCGCTTGATAATTCGGCCTCCGCCCCAATTTAAGGGGGGCGGTTCGGTTTTGAGGCACAATACTGGTTTGACCGCCCCGGTGGTGGCGGGCCAAGAGCCCGGCCGGCGGGGCGCTGCGAGGCTGCTGCGCTGCAGGCCGTTACTCAACGAAGGAACTCTATGCAACTGGTCAAGACCGAACGAGACACCCTCCTCAGGCCGCTGCAAACGGTCAGCGGCATCGTCGAACGCCGCCATACGTTGCCGATCCTCGCCAACCTGCTGATCACCAAGAACGGCCCGGACGTTTCATTCCTGTCGACCGACCTGGAGCTGCAGATCACCACGCGCGCCGATTTCGGCGTCGGCGGCGACCAGGTCGCGACCACCGTCGCGGCGCGCAAGCTGCTCGACATCCTGCGCGCGATGCCTGACGGCCAGGTCACGCTGTCGCTCGCCGACAAGCGCCTCACCGTTCAATCGGGCAAGAGCCGCTTCGCACTCCAGACGCTGGCGGCCGACGAGTTCCCGACCGTCGCGCAGGCGAAGGATTTCGGCGCCACGCTCACCGTCCCGCAGAAGTCGTTCCGCCAGCTGCTCGGCATGGTCCACTTCGCGATGGCGCAGCAGGACATCCGCTACTACCTGAACGGCATGCTGCTCGTCGTCGACGGCGACCAGCTGATGGCCGTGGCCACCGACGGCCACCGCCTCGCGTTCTCGTCGATGAAGCTCGAAGGCGGCACGTTCGGCCGCCAGGAAGTCATCGTGCCGCGCAAGACGATTCTCGAGCTGCAGCGCCTGCTCGAAGACATCGACGACACCGTCACCATCGACATCGCGCAAACCCAGGCCAAGTTCACGTTCGGCCAGGTCGAGCTCGTGTCGAAACTCGTCGAGGGCAAGTTCCCCGACTTCCAGCGCGTGATCCCGAAGGCGCACAAGAACACGTTCGAGATCGGCCGTGAAGAACTGCAGCGCTCGCTGCAGCGCGCGGCCATCCTGACCTCGGACAAGTTCAAGGGCGTGCGCTGCATCATCGCGCCGGGCCAGCTGAAGATCATGTCGACCAACGCCGATCAGGAAGAGGCGCAGGAAGAACTCGAAATCGCCTACCAGGGCGATACCGTCGACATCGGCTTCAACGTCACGTATCTGCTCGACGTGCTCGCGAACCTGAAGGTCGACACCGTGCAGGTGAGCCTCGGCGACGCCAGCTCGAGCGCGCTGATTACCGTGCCCGAGAACGACGAGTTCAAGTATGTCGTGATGCCGATGCGCATCTGACGCGCACGACATCAAGACACACACCAGGGGGCGGCAAGCCCCTTTGGCGTTTTTATGGCGAACCGACAACCCGCCCTTTTAGTGCCTTTTCGGCACTTGGGCGGGCCAGGAAACTGGAGCGGCCCGGCGATTTCCTTCGCTGAAACGCACCGCGCCGCCACCTGAGTGGCCTCGCAGAACCGGAAGATATCCATGAGTGAACAGCACAATTCGCAACCCGATAACAGCAGCTACGGCGCCTCGTCGATCCAGATCCTCGAAGGTCTGGAAGCGGTGCGCAAGCGCCCCGGGATGTACATCGGCGACACGTCTGACGGCACCGGTCTGCACCACCTCGTGTTCGAGGTGCTCGACAACTCGATCGACGAAGCGTTGGCCGGGTACTGCAACGACATCCACGTGACGATTCACGCCGACAACTCGATTTCCGTGACCGACAACGGCCGCGGGATCCCGACCGACGTGAAGATGAACGACAAGCACGAGCCGAAGCGCAGTGCTGCGGAAATCGTGATGACCGAGCTGCACGCCGGCGGCAAGTTCGACCAGAACAGCTACAAGGTGTCCGGTGGTCTGCACGGCGTGGGTGTGTCGTGCGTGAACGCGCTGTCGAGCTGGCTGCGCCTCACCGTGCGCCGCGACGGCAAGAAGCGGTTCATGGAGTTCCACCGCGGCGTCGCGCAGGATCGCGTGCTCGAGGTGGTGGACGGCGTGGAAGTGTCGCCGATGCTTGTGACCGGCGACACCGAGAACCGCGGCACCGAAGTGCACTTCATGGCCGATCCGACGATTTTCGGCACGGTCGAGTATCACTACGACATCCTCGCGAAGCGGATGCGCGAGCTTTCGTTCCTGAACAACGGTGTGCGGATTCGCCTCACCGATCTGCGCTCGGGCAAGGAAGACGATTTCGCCTTCGCCGGCGGGGTGAAGGGCTTCGTCGAGTACATCAACAAGACGAAGACCAACCTGCACCCGACCGTGTTCTTCGCCAACGGCGAGAAGGACGGCGTGGGCGTCGAAGTCGCGATGCAGTGGAACGACAGCTACAACGAAAACGTGCTGTGCTTCACGAACAACATCCCGCAGCGCGACGGCGGCACGCACCTGACCGGCCTGCGGGCCGCGATGACGCGCGTCATCAACAAGTACATCACCGACAACGAAATCGCGAAGAAGGCGAAGGTCGAGACGACCGGCGACGACATGCGCGAAGGGCTGTCGTGCGTGCTGTCCGTGAAGGTGCCGGAGCCGAAGTTCAGCTCGCAGACGAAGGACAAGCTGGTTTCTTCCGAGGTTCGTGCGCCGGTTGAGGAAGTTGTGGCGAAGGCGCTGGAGGAGTTCCTGCTGGAAACGCCGATCGACGCGAAGATCATTTGCGGGAAGATCGTTGAAGCTGCTCGGGCGCGGGATGCTGCGCGGAAGGCGCGTGAAATGACGCGTCGCAAGGGCGTGCTCGACGGCGTCGGCCTGCCGGGCAAGCTCGCGGACTGTCAGGAGAAGGATCCGGCTAAGTGCGAAATCTACATCGTCGAGGGTGACTCGGCAGGTGGCTCGGCGAAGCAAGGGCGTGACCGGAAGTTCCAGGCGATCCTGCCGCTGCGCGGCAAGGTGCTGAACGTCGAGAAGGCGCGCTACGACAAGCTGCTGTCGTCGGAACAGATCGTCACGCTTGTGACCGCGCTCGGCTGCGGCATCGGCAAGGAAGACTACAACCTCGACAAGCTCCGCTATCACCGCATCATCATCATGACCGACGCGGACGTCGACGGTGCGCACATCCGGACGCTGCTGCTCACGTTCCTTTATCGGCAGATGCCGGACATGATCGAGCGCGGGTACGTGTATATCGCGCAGCCGCCGCTTTACAAGATCAAGGCGGGCAAGGACGAGCGGTATCTGAAGGACGACGTGGAGCTCAACGCGCATATGCTGCGGTTGGCGCTGCAAGGGTCGGAGCTGGTGCCGGGTGAAAATGCGGCGGCGATTTCGGGCGATGCGCTTGGGGAGCTGGCACGGTCGTATCTGCTGTCGCAGAGCGTCATCGAGCGGTTGAGCCGGTTGTATGACCCGGCCGCGCTGGAAGCCGTTATGGATGGGGTGGTGATCGACCTCTCCAACGAGGCTTCGACCGAGGCTTCGGCTAAGGCGCTGCACGCTGCTTTGCATGATGAAGCGCTGAAGAACGAAGTGCGGGTTGTGCCTTCGTATGACGCGGTTCGCGAACAGCGGGCGCTGCATGTCGAGCGGACGCATCACGGCAACGTGCGCGTTTCGGTCATCGACCAGGAATTCCAGCACACCGCGGATTATCAGCAGCTCGTGACCACCGCGAATACGTTCAAGGGGCTTATTGGGGAAGGTGCGGTCATCAAGCGCGGTGAGCGCAGCATGGCTGTCGCGGACTTCAAGAGCGCGATGAAGTGGCTGCTGGCGGATGCCGAGCGGAACGTCTCCAAACAACGCTATAAGGGGCTCGGCGAGATGAACCCCGAGCAGCTGTGGGAAACGACGATGGATCCGGCGGTGCGGCGTCTGCTGCGTGTGCAGATCGAAGACGCGATCGCTGCGGATGGGATCTTTACTACCCTCATGGGGGATGATGTGGAGCCGCGGCGGGCGTTTATTGAGTCGAATGCGTTGCGGGCGGGGAATATTGACGTTTAACACCGCCCGACTGCAGGGAAACGGAATTGGCTGGATTAGTGCACGGTTAGCTGGACTCGAGAGCACGGAGTTGACTGGACTGCCTGGAACACTCCGAGTTCGAGGGAACACGCCGACCTACGTCAGCCTGTGCCCCTGTGGGGCACAGGCTGCTCGTCGCAGACAGACGTGAGCTTGTCATCATTCACCGCGGCGGAACCAAGTTGAGTGAGGCAGACGCAGCCCACTCCGGGGTTACAGTCGAGTCGACTTCAAGTTCTTCAAGCAGGGGCTCCGGATTGGTCGTTCCCAGCACGAGACGGTAAAGTGCGCGAGCGCGCTCCAGTAGTTCGCGTTGTTGATGCTCGCGACTGCCAGCTGGTGCGAAATAGCATTGGACTGTTTCGGCCTCGTCAAGGCACCACCACGGCTGCATCTGTGTTGCTGGATCTTCGATGGTTGTGGCCCATTCCGAAATAGACGCCCACGGGCTTGCGTTCGCTGGCAACATTGGGCGCTCCTTGTGGCTTGCCAAAGCACGCCGTATTGCCAGCCCTGCGAACCGCGCGACGCGACCCTCACGCTGCTCCAATTCCACAGGGCCGCGAGCAGGATCCCAATGGCAGACGGATCTGCACCATAAATGGAAATCGAGGCCTTCCTGGCCGACGCTGGTCGTCGATACGACATACGGCCAGAAAGGGCTGTTGAACGCGTGCCGCACCTGGTCGGGACGCGCGGGGCGCTCGCCGGACAACTGATTGGACTCGGTCTTTCCTGGGTGCAAAGGCATGGCGACGTGGCAACGCAAGTCAAAGCGACTCGTGTTCTTTCCGCGCTCTCGGAACAGCGCTCGGCCACCGGAGACATTTAGTGCATCTGTGAGCTCTTTCAGTCCCTCATCCCAAGGCTTGCCCGATTTCGCCATGGTCCAGAAATGCTCGTCCAGCACTGACTCGAGATTGCCGGCGACAACGGCTGCTCGCAGAGCCGAGGGATAGTCCTTGGATCTTCCCCTTGTTTTGCCTTCAGATCGAAGACCGGCTCTACGGAGAGTAGTTGCGAACCACGGCTTATCGAAATACTTTCGGAAGCCTCCAAGCAGCAAGGCCTGCACCGCTTCGCGTTGCATGGCACCGCGCGATGGTTCCGGCTTGTCAGTTGGAACTTGCGTCCAATGACGGCGAAGTGCTCGCTCGACGACTACTCCTGGTGAATCGAGGGTAAGGTTCACAAGGAGATCAAATTCTGATTCGGCGAGAACATTGAACGCCGGATCGGCCTTCGCCTCCCAGTCGCTCAGTGCCGATTCTGCGGCCTGTCGAGCGACCGAGCCACCTGACACGAGCGCCTTCACCCAGGCGTCGCGTCCTGCATTCCAGCTCCCTTGCCGCATTTCGAGTGAAATGAGAAGCACATGCGGTTTCATCAGCTTGCGCTTCACTTGCTTCAGTACTTTTATCTTCAAACGGTCGCGGAGTTGTCGACGAATTACCGCCTTCGCTGCTGCGACCGTTTTGGGTACACCTCGCAAGAGCGGGTTCGCTGAAGCCAAAAACGAACTCGCGAAGAAAAGAGTGAAGATCGCAGGCGCGTCGGCAGTCACCTTAAAGTGGGAAGCTCTCGCGACGGCTTCATACCCCTTCCTAGCCTCGCGTGCCGAGCCGAGCATGCGAGTTTCTACGTCATAGCTCACAAGACCTGAAACAGCGGCGGGCGTGGCCGCGAAGCGGCTGAATACCAGCACCTTTCCATCGACTCTCGACGCATTCGACGAAGACCATGGCCCTTTCAACGTCCACCATGGCAGCGATGGCCGCAACCACGGAAGCGACAAAGAGCTCGCAGGCAGCGCCGCGAATAGCCCCCGCAGCTTCGGGTGCGGCCAGCTTCGCGGGATAACCCCGTCGGCGATTTCCTTTCGACGAAGAATCGGCTTCGATCCGGTGAATCGCGTGCCCTTCCAGCACTGATATTTCGAACCAAGCGTCTGAATCGGCGCTGGTACCGAGGCCCAGAGTGGAACCGCCCACGGTTGCACATGGTTGTCCATAGGTGTAGCAAAGTCCTCAAACACTCGCAGATCGGCGAGCGACAGAGGCGGAGCGTCGAGCAGCATCCCTTGGCGCTTTTGTCGCGGCCTCTCTGTCCTGCACATCACTTTCAGCAGCAACCGGGTGAGTTCCTCCCGCGCCTGACAAGCGGCGGTCGAATCCGGCGAGTTTCTTCTGAGCTCATTCTCGACAATACCGAACTGATCCCGGACCCGCTGAAAGTGATGTACTCCTCGTGCGTCGTGTTCGAAGAGAAACCTGACGATTTCGAAGAAATCGCTGTCGCCGTCTTCGTGGCGGTGGCGTGCGTTGATACCGGACGCAAGCGCCTCGTATGGCGTCGCAGACAACATCAGAAGACGTGCCGGCTCCGTGCGAGCCAATAGAATGTCAATGATATTCTTCTGAGCCCCACGCACGCGGGGATCCTTCGAAAGATCCTTTTCGCTGCGGGACATGAGTTCTCGGAACCTCTGGAACTCATCGAAAATGATTAGGTCGGGTTTTAGCGCGCGTAGGACTGCCGCTGCCATGGCGTTCCGCACGATGGATGCCATCAGGGCCGCATTTTCATTCAGAAGCTTGTCGAATGCGTTCCAAAAGTGCGTGCGGCTGGCAGCGACAGCAATCATCAATTCGCTGCGAAAAGCTCTCAGAATGCGCCGAGTCTCTAAATCATTTTCCCGGACCTTTGCGGTGAGGCTCGCCCGGTACTTCCTCACATACTCGTCAAACTTTGCGACACCCATTGAAAGGTGCTCCTGCATGCGCTTGCTCCGCCTTCCTCGGAGATGTTGCAGGAAGGCGCAGCCTAATGCACGTTCGAGAGCATGGCCGCGCTGCAGCCCTTGGCGACCGCCGGAATACGCGGTCGATGGCGTCAAAGTGAAAAGCCTTACTTTTCTATGCCGAGGCAAGTCGCTGAGAGGCAGCAAGCTCGGTCGGTCGATCTTTGTGCGCGCTGCGGCGATCTCGTCCTCGTCGAGGAACGACAGTAGTGAATCTGCGTTTTGCGACGCGATTGGTTGGCTGCTGCAGACATAGAAGACCGTGAGGCAGCTGCGTTTCTCGTCCGTCAAGGCCTCGATGACGCCGCGGGCCACCATCGTCTTGCCCAATCCAGCCTCATCCGCCACGAGGAATCTGCGTGCCGATCCACGATTCAAAGCAGCAACAACATGCCGGATCGTGGCTCGCTGGAAAGCCTTCGGTTGACGCTTCACCTCTCACCTCCGCCGAGTGCGACCTGGACGGCCCCCCAACTTAGTAAAAGTGATTGCAGTTGCCGAAGCTCCGCGCGATCGGACGATGTCGAAGCGATGTGCGCGCTGGCTAATTCAAGTACCTTCGAAGCACGCTGCACGACATCCGGCCCCGACGCGCCGGCTCGCCGCCAAGCTGCCAATACCGATTCCAACGAAAATCCCAACAGGCGAGACTTCTCGCGTTGCCGCTCCTTCTGGGTCGGATTGTGATCCCATTGGTGGCGATCAATATCTGACAAACCATGTGTCTCGAGTTCGTCCGCAAACAGGTCGAGCAGGCCCGAAAGGCCCAAGTACGAAGAAGCCATCGCATCGTCGCGCTCGTCTGGGAGCCCTCCGTCGAAAGTTGCGCTCTGCAGCCAATGCAATGAGTGTCCATCGCACGTCAACTCGAGATGCAAGAGTTCGCTTTCCTTCTCGAGCTTTGCACTGGGCAGTCGCGCCTCCGAAGCGCCATTCGGCCATAGTGTTCGCGGTTCGCACATTCGCCCAACGTAAAGACACGCGTTAAGTGGTAGTTGTGGCGGCACTTCGGCGCGTACGATAACTTCTCCGCTCGCTTCCCGGTACTGACGAAGCTCCAGTCTTGCTGCGACCTCTTTTCTCGTTTCCTCCAGAGTATCCTGCACGGTCGACGTCGTTGGTACGGGCTTCAGTGAAGCCAACTCGATCCGATGACACCGCTGCTTAAAAGCGTGAAATCCTTCGGCGAGCGCCACCGCAGCGGCCGCATCGCGTGAAGTCTCGATGTGGGCGTAGATCTCGGCGTTCGACCGCCAACCTCGCTGTGTAAGATTCGGACTCCCCAGATAGAGGATGTTGCGGTCCTTGTACTGGGCCCATATGAACTTGGCGTGAAGGCCTCTTGCCTCGGGATCTTGATCATGCTCCCCGGAATCTACTCCTTCAATGTCTAACGCGTCCTCGCTGACTGGCGAGAGCGAATAGAGTTGCGAGTAATCTGCCAGCGCGTCGCTGTTTTTCTTTGCGATGGTCTCCAGCGACGGGCGAGTCGAAACTAACGCCCGATCCGCTGTGCCTGTGGAAGTTGCTAACTTCTTTAACGTGGTAACGTCCAGAAAAGGCGCGGTCGCAATCAGGCAATCGGGGAAGGCCGGTAGTACAGGAAACTGCCGCGATGCGCTGCGCTCCACATGAAGACCGATTTCCTTGATCTTAATGCCGCGCGGGACGTCCCAAGTTAAACCATCCAACTCACCCAGCAACGGCGCCCATGTGGCAAGCAGCTCCGCGGCCTGCGCGAGGCTCTCCCCCAGTTGGCGAACGCCGGAGACAGTATTACCAGTTGTGCCCGCGCTAGTCAGGAAAAGGGCAAGGTCCCAACTGTCGTCCTTCGTAAAGTTCCGGCTCCCGAGCCAAAGCCTCCATAGGAAAGCGGGCTCTCCTCTTTTCAGTATGTTGTTGTCCGCCGGCCGATAGCGCAGCAAACAAACCTTCGGGTGCCAAGATCTACCGAACTGTCCCGCTTCGTCGTAACGCATCGGGACCACGAACCGGTCAAGCATGCCCGGAAGCGCCTCTAAACTCCGCGGTGCGGAGATGCGCCCCTCCTGGAGCAGGAAATGGACACGGCCTTTAAGTGCGCGCATGGCTCGCACCAAAGCTACGCGCGAGCCCTTGGCGTTGTCCTTGCTCCTATTGATCATCGCAAGCAGCATCGCACAAAGCACCGAGGGGTTTGCCGAATACGATGCGCACAAAGCGCGATCCAGTCGCCAACCTTCCGGGGGTGAAAGGTGATTCAACAGTGGCACCGATGGCAGGTGCTTACGTATTTCCAGATCGGACTTATCAAGTGGATCCGGCTTTTGCGCGGTTCTGTTTTTCCGGGGCTGCATGCAAGTCAACGAGTAATTGGCGAACGTTGTTCCATCGGAAATGCAGTGGCTCGGCCTGTGCCCCCGCTTCCTTTTCTGCCCAGAGTGCGAGCCTGGCCCTTGCGACATCGGTCTCACCAAGACGCGCTCTTCCCTTTTTTCGATACCGCTCCGTACTCCGGTAGCAGGGCAGAAGCGCGTCCACCGACTTCTTCCTCCCCCTAATCCACTCTTGTGTTTCGGTGAAGAGTTGGGGCAATGGATCGTCTGGTAGAAACTTGATCCCCCTTTGCGAAAGTTCGTTGAGATCCAGTGAGATGGCCGTGTCCGCGTGCTCTTCGAGCAGCGCTCTCAGGCGATCGCGATGTGGGCCGACGGATCCGAAACCAATGTCGGCAGCATGGCGTTCCACCATCGCTAGGTACAGCGCTCGACAAACGCCACCCAGGGACGAACATCTACGTGCAAACTCAAGCATCTGTTTGTGCTGATCCGTTGCTACGCTGTGCACGATCAGATCGAGCCACGGCCGATCGGCGGTCGGCGCTTTGTCGGTTATCGCGAGATTCGAGAGGAGACTTTGCTGGGCCCGTGTATCGACCACCGCTCCGAGGTGCTTTTTGAGAAATGTCGACTCGTCGGGCCGCAGATCGAATGTGTCAGGAGATTCGTCCCAAAAACTGTCGGGTTCACGAGGAAGACTCGCGAACGGCAAGGGGGCATCCGAGAGGGGGCGTCCTTGCTCGTCTTTTACACCACTGCGGAGTGTAGATTTCGCATCAATGAGATGGCGAAGGACTTGATCCCTGGTCAGCCCTCGGAAACGCGGGGAAAGAAGCCCCCACGCCGACAGTGCTGTCCAATACGAAAAAGACGGTGGTTGCGAGGCCGGGTTGGGGTACTTCCTCCGTCCGATCACGCCGTCAGCGTTGGGGGCGTCCTTCAGCCCGTCGACTAGCTTCTTAGTCAGTCGTACTTCCAGCTGTTCAAGCGCTTTGCCCGGCGAGCGCGGCGAATCTTCGGCTGCCCGCATCATCATCCACGGGACGAAGAGCGCGTAGCGCAGTCTTGTGTGAAGAACTGAGGTTCCGGGAAAGAGCGTGTCAGAGATTACTTGGTGCAGTTGCAGGATCCCCAGTTCGTCCCGGACACCCTTGCTCTCATCGAGTAGCGCGCGCTCCGCTTCGGCGACGTCATGCTTAGAGACAAGAACCCAGCCGATGATGTTTTGTGCCTTCGCCATCCACTTCGCCCCTGATGCATCTGGTCTCCTCCGTCACGGATGAGTTTAGCCAACTATATCAGACGAAATGCGGCCTCATTCGCAGCGCAAGCGTCCCATTGGAACTCGAGCATTAACACGTCCGCCGTTCTCACCCCGGGCTTGTGGAAGTGAGGTCTAGGGCGTAACTCTGCGACTCGAAGGCAATGTATTCAGGCGACACGCCCCTCTATCGGTAGCTAGTTCGACAACCCGCCAGCTTCCGTGGCCAACTCGTCCGTGGGACCCGACTGTCGCCGATGCAGTAGCAATTACAGAAACTTCGCTATTCTCGACGACACCCATATATTCTCGATGGCGATGCCCATGAAACACTACCGACGGCTCTCCTCGCCTTGTGAGCATCTCCACTAGCTCGATCGCATTTTCGAACACCAAAAATGCACTCTTGAATCTGTCTCGCCAGTTGTTGCCCGATGGAATCGCAAGATGGTGATGTAATGCTATCGCGAAGCACTCAAACTTATCGGCTGTCTCTGCCATAAGGGATTCGCACGTCGAAATCGCACTTGACGGCATTGCTCCGATCGCGTTGGTCATATTAACCGAGGCCGCCTTAATACTATCGAGAAGAATCAAACCAACTTTTGGATTACCGGATTGCACCACCATTGGAAACATATCGTCCCAAATCTGATTCATCGCGGTTCGCGGCCCCACGCTGCTGCCAATGTGAGCATGGATCGCTGCAGAATGACTCTCAAAATAATCCTTAAGCTTTGTTAATTTTTTTGTTCGTTTATCGATAAGATACGCGCGCTCTCCCATCAGCTCTGTCATCACGCACATTGCGCGAATTTGGCGCATTCGACGTCCGAAGCTATCGAGTCGCTCCGCCTTTAGAAATACCACAAGCTTCAACCAGTTTAGGCATCGCTCAACATAGTTGCCTTTCTTCGCACCACCTTGCTGAAGATTGAGATCGTGGTTTCCTGGCAACAGGATTACCTTATTGCGCAGACTTTCAGGTAAGAATCGTAGAAAGCGATGCCACGATTCCGCCGCACCATCATCGGTAATATCACCCGTAAGCAATACGGCTTCGCAATCCATAGCATCGTTTTCGATGGCTCCGAACACTGCACGCAGCGACTCATCTGAAATCGACTCTCCGGTTTCAATCATGCCGGTGCGCTCACATGCTGTTATATGTAGGTCCGATGCATGAACCAGTCGGTAGGCGGGCACGGTCGCATTACTAGCAAGCTTTATCTCTTTAGCGTCATCGTACTTTGGCTTGGCGAAAATTACTCTCCACTTTCTAGAAAATCCAAATCGAATCGCGAGCACGGAAATTGTTGCATTTACGAGCACGCCAAATGTAAAAACAAGCATTTCAGGTGTCATGAAATGCGACAGCGCAGTTCCGGCGTTGAATCGGTGGGGGATCGCCGGGGAAAATTGTGCCGTTATTCTAACGCCCCATAGGATTAGCAAAAATACGCCAAAGACCGCCAGCCAACCAACAGCTTTTCGGATGTACCAGAAGCGATCCGAAACTAAGGCATAGCAAATTGCCTGAACAATAACAACCGGCCTCCCCACAAAATCTTCAAGATGGTGACCGAAATCGGCTAGCATTTCTGGAACCCTGTGCCATACAGCGGACGTCATGATGAACATCCCCGCACTTACGCCAACAACAGCGAAGTCCTCAATTTCCATTGGCATTTTTGGGTTAGCAGCGGAAGATCCGAGTGCCGCCACTATAGCGGTTATATACAGAATTGCCGTAGTTAGCCATATATAAACCGCTGCACCGACAAATACCAGATTAACAAATCTCTTAGCAGCCCATGTATGCTCTGGTTTTTTGTGTTCCGCCGTACGGCGAAGCAATAAGATCAAGTCATTATTCAAGTATTGCCCCTTGTTTTGAAGAGGTATCCGCATTTACGTCATCAGTATAGCCAACAGCCTAATGCGCCGCACCGACCACACTTCATTTATCGGCACGTTTTCCAGAAAAATTAGGAGCTTTATCTCAGGCAGCGAGTCTTCCTCACGGAGGTATTCGGCACAACTGTCTGGGACGCGGCAAAATGCGGCGCTTACGTTGCAACGCTGAATTGCTGCTGCTCGAGCGAGGCAGGTAACGTCGACACCACTTCCGCGTGCAACAGGTCGACGAGGTTCGCTGCAGGGTGCAATTTCGCTTCCGATAGGCCGGGTGCGTTGCGTGATACTGACGCCAATAGTCCGGATGCCGTGCACGCCACGTCGCCTGCACGCGCGCGTCGTTTTCTCGATAGTCGGGCCGCCGCACATATGCCGACGCTGCCAACGGCGCCGACGCTCCCGCCTGCATGTTGGAGCGGAGCAATAGCGTTGCTTCGAAATGTGTAAACGCGGGGTATAAAATAGTGCCACATGCTAAACAGCAGTGGGCAGTGCCCGTGGCGTGCTCCTCATTCGGAACAACCCGGAGCATGGCTTGAAGGGCGTTGTGGCCGGTCGTGCGTCCACCAGCACAAAGTTGCCGGACATCCCCGGAAAGGTCGTCATGTTGGGACGAGCATCCCAGTCTAACGAATTCGTGTCACAAACCCGGCCAGTTCAACTATTTCGGTTCGGGCGGTCAAAGAGACGGACCGAATTCGTTAGCAAGTGCTTGATTCTCAAGGGGGCGCAGTCTAACTAATTCCGTCTCCCTGCACGTCCGTCGGGCGCTAGGGTAGGTGCGACTGGCCTAGCGCCGAACATCACGACAAGGGAACTTACCCAAGGTGTTCGGTGCGTGTCCCGTCGCACTCGCGCTCTGATTCTCGAAGTCGAGCTCCAACTATGGATCGCATATCCGTCGTTGTGGAGACGATTTCCTGCGGGCAGTCAACAGTTAGACTGTGCTTCCCCTGCTACCTCAAGCTTGATGAGAGGCGGCCATTCAAGCCACTCAACTCCACTGATGACTGCGGCTGGTAGCCAGTCAAGCGACTGTTTTCTGATGCCACACTCCCACAGGATGAACACACGCCATCCCTGTTGTTGCAGCGACTCTATAGCAGCCTGATCTCTCAAGACATTCTGCTTGAATTTTTCCTGCCAAAACTCTGCGCGCGTGGCAGGTGTCGTGGTGAATTTGCAGCCCGCATGGCGATGCCAGTAGCATCCGTGAACGAAGATGCACAGGTTGTGCCGCCGCAACACAATGTCCGGCTTGCCCGGAAGGTTGGGAACATGCAGCCGGTAGCGCAGTCCGGCTGTATGAAGCACACGCCGCACCGCTATTTCCGGTCGTGTATTTGTGCCCCGGATGTTACCCATCATACGAGAGCGGGTTTGCTCGTCGACCACGTCTGTCATTGCGCTGTCGATCCTGGTATCCTGGCGATCTCGAAAACTTTACCGTAATCCAATGACCCTTGTTGTAGATCTGTTTGCGGGCCCCGGAGGCTTGGGCGAGGGCTTTGCCAGTCACGATGATGATTTCGACATCGTTGTATCTGCCGAAAAGGACCCGGTAGCTCGAGAGACGCTTCGTCTACGCGCTTTTTACCGTTACCTAAGGCGCAATCAGCCAGAACAACTGCACGACTACTTTGCCTATTGTCGCGGGCAAAGTAACTCGCCCGTAAGCGAGGATAGCAAACATGCGTGGGATTACGCCAACGCCGAGGCTCAAATCATCGAGTTGGGCAGCAGCGCTGGCAACAGCCAGCTTTACAAAATACTGGATGGGAAGCGGTTGGGCCCGGCGCAGCCGTGGGTGCTGATCGGCGGGCCGCCCTGCCAAGCCTACTCGTTAGTTGGGCGCGCACGCAACAAAGGTATTCAGGAATACCGTCCTGAGAATGATCATCGCCACTTCTTGTATCGTGAATACTTGAATATTATTGGGCGCTACCAGCCGGCGGTGTTCGTGATGGAGAACGTGAAGGGCATCCTGTCCGCCAAGGTCGGCAACGAGCAAATTTTTCATTCGATCCTGCGCGATCTGTCCGCTCCCGGTGAGGCACTCGGCTTGGACGAGCATGATTTGCGCTATCGCATCTGCTCGCTGGTCTGTGATACCGAGTTTCACTCCGGCGATGATCTTGCGGCCATCAACCCGGCTGACTACATTATCCGCGCCGAACAGTTTGGTATCCCGCAGGCGCGCCACCGCGTCATCCTGCTGGGCATTCGCGAGGACTTTCATCGCGATGTACCGCATCCGACCCTGACACCGGTGGCCGAAGAGGTGAGCGTTGGCCAAGTGATAGGTACCCTGCCACCACTGCGCAGCCGGCTTAGTAAGGAAGCGGACAGCCCGAAAAACTGGCAAGCGGCTGTTCATTGGTATGCCGCCAATCTGGCTAGGCAGGCGCGTAGTACACTCCAGCCAATCCTGAACGGGATTGCCAATTCCGACCTGCGGTCCGAACACACCGGGGGGTTACGATATGTCGACGATGCTGTCGGATACGATGGACGTACCGGTGTGCGAGCCTTGGATGAATGGTTGCGGGACGAGCGGCTGGCCGGCTTATGGCTCAATCATGAAGCACGGGGGCACATGCGTAGCGACCTCGGGCGTTATCTGTATGCCGCAGCGTTTGCCGAGGTGCTGGGGACGTCTCCCAAGGGGCATGCCGACTTCGATCTTGACATGCTGCGGCCCGAGCACAAAAACTGGGAGACCGGCAGTTTTGCTGACCGATTTCGCGTTCAAATGGCCGGGCGGCCTTCGACCACCATCACCAGCCACATATCTAAGGATGGCCACTACTTCATCCATTATGACGCTCTGCAGTGCCGTAGCTTGACTGTGCGCGAGGCCGCGAGGCTGCAAACGTTTCCCGACAATTACTTTTTCGAGGGCAACCGTACTCAGCAGTATCACCAAGTCGGCAACGCTGTTCCTCCGCTGCTGGCAAGCAAGGTTGCGTCTCTAGTCGCCCAGTTCATTCGGATGGCGTAGCCGAGCTGCGTGCTGTTGCACGTACAGCAACGCCTTACTTTTGTGTAAAGATGCGTCAATATCTCTGAAAATTTTCGCTCTTTCGTTCGAAAAAATTTCACGGACATATCTACTCGGTATATATTGCCGATTGTGTCTGGCTAGTGGGCCACCAAATCTCGCTGCAAGCAGGAGTTTGACCAGCTCCTGAATTAGCGTCGCTAAAACAATTCGTCGAGGAAGCGAGGGCAGTCGATGGCAGCCCCGAGCGAATGCCCAGAAAAATGAATATCGGACCAACGTTTGAAACAAGCACGCAATTTGCCCAAGCAGGCAAGCTGTGCATAGACACGTTCGGTCACTCATCGGGAATCGTACAATCTTCCCCTGCTTTTAGCGCCTCGTCGAGCGATGCGTGCGCTCATGCGCTATGGTCGAAATCATATCGTCGTTATTCCAACTCGCCACAGCCGCGATTGCATAAATCGTCCGCTAGAACGCCACTAGTTCATGCCGCTTGGCACCTGTCACGGCCAGCGCCACCGGAATGCCTCTGGGCGTCTACGATGAAACCTCGCTTGCTCGCCGGCCGTCAGATTCGACTCGGTTTCCGTGCTCCTTAGTCGGTACGCTGTCTCGATGATCCGATCTGTCCATGTGAGTTGTCAGTATCGCTCATGGCCTGGTGCGGCTCCGCATGCCCCAATTTATTGGGGGTGTGAAGTAGCGAGCCCTCGCTATTCCGGTTGCTGTTCGTATTTGTTTACTCGAGGTTACCAATCTTGACTGAAACACTAGAGGTACTCCCGGATCCAGCCAGTCTCATCGAATCAATGCGTGCGATCGGATATACAGCGGAAACTGCCGTTGCGGATCTTGTCGACAACAGCATTTCTGCCAACGCGTCGACGGTTCGTATCGAATACGACGCATCGCAAGAGCCGTTCGTCGCCATTCTTGACGATGGTCATGGCATGGATGCGACAGAGCTGACAAATGCCATGCGACATGGAAGCCGCAATCCTGCGGAGATCAGATCCTCGCAGGACCTTGGTCGATTTGGACTAGGTCTAAAAACTGCGTCGCTGGCACAGTGTCGCAAGCTGACTGTCGTCAGCAAGCAGGGCGACAATATACATGCTCGATGCTGGGATCTCGATTTCGTGCAAGCTGAGAACCGGTGGGTAGTGGTCGTTCCTTCGAGAAACGAACAGGAGCGGCTCCCGATGTACGAGCACCTTATATCCTCGAAGAGTGGAACGCTCGTGGTCTGGCAATCTCTCGACAGGCTCATGTCAGGGTCGACCAATCCTGCAGAAGAGATGAAAAGCCGCATGTCGGATCTCTATAATCATCTCTCATTTGTATTCCATCGGTTCACACGAAAGGAAGGGCCATCCCAAGCCATCGACATTACCGTAAACGGTCTGAAACTGAAGTCCTTGGACCCCTTTCTTAAGGACAATAGCTTCACGCAACCGCTGGAGGGACAAGAAATTCGGATCGAGCGCGAACTGATCACAGTGCAGCCATATGTTCTCCCGCACATGAGCCATTTGACCGCTGATCAGATCAACGTTGCAGGAGGGCGAGAAGGGCTTCGCAGCAACCAAGGCTTTTACGTCTACCGGAATAGACGATTAGTAATCTGGGGTACTTGGTTCAGGCTGGCACCGAAGGAGGAGTTCTTCAAACTAACTCGAGTGCAAGTAGATATTCCGAATTCCCTCGACCACCTCTGGTCGCTCGACATCAAGAAGTCGGCCGCGTACCCACCTGACATCATCCGGAACCGGCTACGCGACCTAATCCCCCACTTCGCCAACACGAGCCGAACGACCATCACATACCCAGGGAGAAAACAAAAGCTGCAGAGCGGCTTTCATCCCCTTTGGGAAAGAGTGGAACCGTCACACGGCACCTTCCGCTACCAGCTAAATTCCGACCATCCAGTTATCAGGAAGCTGTCCGATAACCTAGATATGGCCTCGCAGAAGGCATTGCAGCAGATTTTCGAGTTGATTGCCGTTGCGCTGCCGTTCGAATCCATCTATTCGGATATGTGCTCGGACAAGCGGTCCACCGACACGGCCGACCAGCAGGCCGAAATTCTTACGTTGGCGAGCAGGATAATGGAAGTAACGAAGTTGAATATCGAGACAGTGATGGCACTCGATCCCATTGGAAGGTTCCCGCAATACCACGACATCCTTCGCAAGGAACTTGGCTGATGAATGACTATTCGATTGACCATGTTGGCATGGCGATGAGCATCATCAACGGACGTCCGTTGACCGACGTACTGCTTGAGGAGGTCTTGAGCATGCTATCCAAGGTGGACGCCAACCTTGGCCAAGAGGGACTCAAGCGCGTACGCAACAAGCTGGAGTCGACGATTGGCATTCGAATGGCCGTCGGCGAGGTCATCCGACAAAGCGCCCATGCGCCATGGGTTTCCGACGCAAAAGGTACGATCGAATGGCACTATTGGGACAGCTACAAGCGGTTGCTTGCTTCGCAAGGGTGGAGTCCGAACGTAGTCCAAGTTCTTGATGAGGACACAGACAACATTCTGACCGAATGCGGAAATCCCGCGTGGTCCGGATCTTGGGACATCCGCGGGCTTGTCATGGGCGATGTCCAGTCGGGAAAGACAGCAAGCTACAGCGGCCTGATAGCGAAGGCTGCCGATGCAGGGTATCGCGTAATCGTCCTGTTGACAGGCATGATTGAGGATCTACGCCGCCAGACGCAGGAAAGACTGGACTCCGGGTTTGTGGGTCGGGACAGCCGCGACATCTTTGGAAACAGCCGAGATATGCAGGCTATTGGCGCTGGCATCTATCGAAGTAAATCGGCGAATGTTCTTACATCAGTGGATTTCGATTTTCTGACAAACAACGCCAGGATCCTTGGGGGGATACCGCTTTCCAATATCAGTGAACCGATTCTGTTCGTAATGAAGAAGAACAAGTCCCCCCTTGAAAATCTTGCAGGGTGGCTCGAAGCGCAACTGAGACTGTCGGGTCACTCAAAGCATCCGCTGCCACTGCTGGTCATCGACGACGAAGCAGATAACGCGTCTGTGAATGTACGCAAGGAAGGAGAGGAACCTGCCACAATCAATGCCCTCATCCGGTGCATTATCGGCAAGTTTTCCTGTTCTTCGTATGTCGCATATACGGCGACGCCGTTTGCGAACGTCTTTATCAATCCAGACAATGAAACGGACCTCTTTCCCTCTAATTTCATTTACAGCCTGAACACGCCGTCGCACTACATCGGTGCCAGCAGCATCTTTCTCGAAGATGGTAAGCACTATCATCAGCTACGTGACATCGATGATGCCGAAGCCAGCTTCCCCTATATCCACCGGAAGGATTATCCGGTCAACGAACTTCCGGACAGTCTCAAGAATGCCGTACGAGTCTTCCTGCTGAGCTGTGCAATTCGTGACATTCGAGAAGAGGAGCTACGCCACCGCTCCATGTTAATCAACGTCAGCCGTTTTACCGATGTACAGGCTCGAGTGGCGACGATTGTGCGCAACTATCTCTGGAGCCTCCAAGAAGAGATACGCCAGTTCGTACTCAGCATGTCATGGCGCAAGCATCCCGATCTAGTACAGCTGGAATGCCTTTGGCAGAGCGAGTTCTCCGATGCCGGAGTGACTTGGGACGACGTCCGGAAAAAATTGTACGAGGCCGTTGCATCGATCAAGGTCGTCACGATCAATCAGAAATCCGCACAGGATGAAAAACTCGACTATTCCAAATTTAAGAGTACCGAAAAGGGCCGACGTGTAATTGCCGTTGGCGGGCTGACGCTATCGCGAGGACTAACACTTGAGGGGCTTTGCGTAAGCTACTTCTATCGAAATTCTAAGGCCTACGACACCCTTCTTCAGATGGGTCGATGGTTCGGCTACCGACAGGGATACGAAGACCTCTTCCGGATCTGGATGGATCCTGAGGCGCAAGATTGGTACGCACACATTGCAGGAGCAGTAGCTGAGCTTCGTACAGACTTCAAGCGTATGAGCGCCAACCGGCTCCCGCCCTCGCAATTCGGCATTCGCGTCAAGTCCCATCCGGATACGCTGATCGTGACGGCCCAGAACAAGATGCGGAGCGCCCGCGATGTCGCGCACTCGATATCTTTCAGCGCATTCGGCGCGGAAACGCCCTTCATTCCGAAGGCCTCTCTCCTCAATGAGCAGAACATAAACCGGGTTGCAGTGTTTGTTCGCGACGAAGGCGAGGCCGATCTGAAGGGCAATCGGTACATATGGAAGAACGTTCCGAAGAAGCGAGTCGCCGCTCTCCTTTCCGAGCTCAATATCAGCAACATGAACATGCCCTTCCTGCCTGATGTCGACAAAGGGGACCGACCGCTATTTCGTTTCATTGAGAAGAACAGCTACGACCAGCTGGATCACTGGGACGTCTGCATACCTCAAGGGCGGGGGGATGTCGTCCCAGGCATCGAAGTGCCAATTTCCGGCGGGCCCACAGGTGGCGTGCGATGCCGGAAGCGCCAGTTCGAACGAACAGCGAAGGGCGTCCCCTACCTGAGGCTCAACAAGCAGCGGGTCGGTGATACAAGCGATGAGCGTGTGGAAATGGAGGATTCGCAGCGCGAAGATGCCGACCGCGCTTGGCAAGAGGAGCGTACCAAGGACTCGAAGAAGGGTGAGAGTACGCCTGGGTACATGTACCGGCGCTATCGCGCCACGCCATTGCTCACGGTTCACTTCATTCAGTGCGAGGCACCAAGCGGAAAAAATTCGGACAAGATGCTGACCGTCGACGAAGTGGGCTCCGCCCCAATGGTCGCAATTAGCCTCAGCTTTCCAGACTTCGACCCGATGTCCAAAGGCGAGAAAGTCGTATATCGGCTGAACCAGGTTGCGCTGCGTGATCTCTTTGGTGATGAAGAGGAGGATGATCTTGACACGGATTGAAGCGCTCTGGCGCGCGATCAGGCAGGAAGAAACCGGAAACCGAATCTCCGAAGGAGAATTCAGGCTAGTTCGAATTGATCCGCACCATCCCTTTGAAATCTATGCTGGCGTTGATGCAACTGGATCGGTGATGCTCGCTGTGGGCGTAAGCATGCGGCCGCCGGCCATCGATGCCGACACAGGTGCGCTCAACTACATTCGCGTCCTCCGTGCCGGTGGCAGCTGGGTGATGGCATTGCGCCTATCAGCATCGGAACTGGAGCAGGTATTCGGTCGACTTTGCCAAGACTTGATTGATGCCGCGACGCATGTGGCCACCGAAACGGCTCTTGTCTCGCTCTTCAGGGAACGCCTGCTACTGTGGAAGCGACTTCTTCGGGACGGCACATCCGGTCTCCTCCAAAACTTCCAGGTTAAGGGCCTGATTGCGGAGCTCTTGGCGCTCGAAACGTTCATGATCCACCATCCTGAAGACCCAGCCATGCCCTTGATGTCTTGGGTGGGCCCGTCGGGCACAGACCAAGATTTCCTGTTTGCCAATCGTGCGGTGGAAATTAAGGCTGTTTCACCTACCGCGGACAAGGTGTGCATCACGTCGACAGAGCAGTTGTATGCGGAAGTTCCTCTAGAGCTTCATGTGTATGTGCTTCGTGAGAGTTCGCCGACCGAGGTCGGGGCAATCAGCCTACCCGTTCTAGCCAACCGCATCGAACAGCGACTCGCGGAACAGTCGGACGCGCTAAACACCTTTCGATCCAAGCTGATCGAGGCCGGATACGTCGAGCACGATCATTACCTAGGCGTGTCATTTACTCTGATGGCAAGCAGTCGCTACGCGGTTCGCGATGACTTTCCCCGCCTCATTAGATCAGACGTGCCTGACGCGATTGTCGACCTGACCTATTCGATATTGCTTTCCTCAATTGCGCAGTTTCAGATTCCGGAGACACGCGATGCAGCCTGAATATTTTCTCAACGAGTTGAGTCAGTTGGTGGCGCGCCGAAGTAAGGCAAATCACCTTGTCGATACGTTGGCCTTCGTCAATGAGGTGGCTGAACGGCTCGAAGAGGATCCAGCATTCGGCGAATTCGAGCAGACTGATTACCAGGGTAGCGGCCCCAAAAATAAAACACTGAAGCTTCATGGGTTCACTCACTTCGATGAGTCTGACGGCAGCATCGGCATCGTTATTGGCAAGTGGGAAGACACATTTACCCCATCCACTCTGTCCAAGAGCACGGTAGAGCAGCTATCCGGATGGATGGAGAATTTCGTGCGCGAGGCAATCGAAAATGATCTCTACAGGCGCATCGCAGAAGCCAATCCAGCCTATGAATTTGCTCTGCAACTGAACAACGACGCCCGCAGGATTAACCGAATCCGTCTTCACATCTTTACGAATCTGGTGCTCAGCAGTCGGTTTAAAGAGGAGCTTCAAGGTGAAGTCGCCGGGATTCCGCTTGAACGTCACATCTGGGATCTTCAGCGACTTTCTGCTATCTATCAGTCCAGCCGCGAACGGGAAGCAGTTGAGATCGATCTCGAAGAGCTCGGAGGAACGGGAATCCCTTGTCTTGAGGCGGCACATACGGACGATTTAAACTCGTATCTTTGCATAATCAAGGGCGATCAGCTAGCAGATCTCTTCGACCGCTATGGAAGTCGTCTTCTCGAAGGTAACGTTCGCTCTTTTCTTGGCATGAAGGGCGGTGTTAATAAGGGAATTCGTTCGACTATTCAAGACGAGCCAGATCTTTTTTTCGCATACAACAACGGAATTTCGGCAACAGCGTCTGACGTACGGGTGGAGCCAATGCATGGACAGTCAATGATCACTCGACTCACAGATCTTCAAATTGTCAATGGAGGGCAAACGACTGCCAGCATTTTAAATGCGCGCAAGAAGGACAAGCTCAGCTTGGACGGAGTTTCCGTACAAATGAAGCTCACGCGAGTACGGCCGACGAAAGCTCAACAGCTGATACCCTCTATAGCGGAATTTGCGAATACTCAAAACAAGGTGGCAGCAGCTGACTTCTTTGCGAATCATCCTTTCCATCGGAAAATGGAAGAAATTTCCCGACGACTGCTTACGCGCGCAAAGGTCGGCCAGCGAATTCAAAGCAAATGGTTTTACGAGCGCTCGCGCGGCCAATACCAGAATGAGCGACTATACCTTAGCAAATCTGAAAAATCAGCTTTTGGGAACGAATACCCACCAAATCAACTAATTAGCAAAACTGATCTTGCTAAATATGCCAACACTTGGGATGAAAAGCCATATTGGGTAAGTCTTGGCGCACAGAAGAATTTCTCGAAGTTTGCTGGCAGATTCTCGGCCAAGAGTCCTGACGTGAGCGAAGCAGAAAATTGGGAGCGAATCAGTCCAGACTACGGGGATAACTATTTCAAATCGATGGTTGCAGTAGCCCTGATCTGGAAAAAGATGGAGGACATCGTCGATTCGGGCCGGGGAAATTGGTACGAGGGCGGTTACCGTGCAAACATCGTCACCTACACAATTGCCAAGTTGTTTCGTGACGTAAGGAGGATCGGTGGCGAAATCGATCTTGAACGCATATGGAGCAATCAGGATGCTGGTCCTGAAATTGCCAACCGCCTTGAGCAACTGGCGCCGAGCATTCAAGCGTCACTTCTTCTCCCCCCCCCTGGCGTGAAGAACGTCGGAGAATGGTGCAAGAAGGAAGCCTGTTGGGAAAGCGTTACTGCATTACATTTTCCTTGGGACGAAAGCGTCCGAAAGATCGCAATTGCAAAAGGAGCATTCCAAGAAAGAAAAGCCGAAGCCAAGAAACAAGGGCAGGTCGACGATGGTATCGAGCTTCAAAAAAAGCTGCTCGACCTTACCGTTGCAGGTTACTGGAGCGCACTTCATGCGTGGTCGCGAAAAACAAACCACCTGTCCCAAATGGATATGGGTCTCGTCCTAAAGGCGAGCACACCTCAAGGGTTCCTGGCGATTAAACACGAAAAAGACTGGCGAAAGCTGATGGCTCTCAAAAAATCGGCGGAGGATGAAGGGTTCCGCCATATGGGGTAATAAGCACGAGTGATTGCTGGTGCAAGCACCAGCGCTGTCCGATCACACGTCAAGAAGGCCACCCCATGCATCTATCGATCGGCTATCTAACGAATGCACCGACTTATGAGATGCGCCACGAACTAGACTGCTTGTAGCGCGCGACAAAGAAGACCGCGTCGCTATCACGAATTCGAAGGAAGGCTGAAGAGAGAGCAAAGCAGTAAAAGCGCGGGTCGCATGGGCTGCCACCCATACGACCCGCTGACCACCACCAACTCGCACAAGGAGTCGGAAGATGGCTAACGCCTATAGTAAGTCACGTCCCAAGAAGCTCAAACAGTATCCAAAGGTTGAGCTGACCCTCGGCAACAAGCCTGACCTTCCCCAGGAAGGCCAACCGTACATGCCATGGATGCGCGCCATCGACGCGCACTTCGAGATGTTCGGATTCAAGCCGGGTGATCGCGTCTATCTTCGGTTCAACTTTGATTCCCGAAGGGTCATCATCACGCCCGACTACAACGCGCTGAACTGGCGAGAGCAGCCCTATGGTGCAGCTGCCCAAGAAGAGGACAAGGAGCTGGAATACGCAGCGCTGGCCCCTTTGCGTCGCTCCGTTGTCTGGTAATGGCTCGGCGTGAAGTATCTCGGCACACGCCTTGATGCAAATGGTCCGCGGCGGCGCTGCAAGTAACTTCAACAACCGTCACAACAGACGAAAAGTTGCGCTCTGCTCGCTCGCATTCGACGGCATCGCAAGCATCAGTGCATGCAGCGCGACAAGCATCCATGCCGAGTACTCCGCACGCATTTCCATCGCCGGAAATGCAAAAACCCCCGCCTTTCGGGCGGGGGTTCTTGGCTTAGGGAGCCTGACGATTACCTACTTTCACACGGGAATCCGCACTATCATCGGCGTAGAGTCGTTTCACGGTCCTGTTCGGGATGGGAAGGGGTGGGACCGACTCGCTATGGTCATCAGGCAAAGAGGGTTGTTGCGCTGGCTTCGCAGCACAACCAATCTTGGAAGAAGCAGTAATTTAGGTTGTGTGTATCACACACGAGAAT
>NZ_LDUL01000006.1:0-158044 GCF_001043615.1 Burkholderia sp. LK4 | reverse complement strand
ATTAATTTCGCAACAGCTTCTTAGCGATCCTCAAGATCATTCGAGAACCGGACGGGCTATAATGCGCGCTTTCGGTTTGGTCGTTGCCATGAAGCCGCTGGCCGTTCCCTCTCTCGCGAACATCGCATCGCGTCTTCGCCTCAAGCAGCTGAAGCTGCTGATCGCGCTCGAAAACCACGGCTCGCTGCACAAGGCCGCCGAAGAAATCGCGATCTCGCAACCCGGCGCCACCAAGGTACTGCGCGAGATCGAGGACATCCTCGGCATGCCGCTGTTCGAGCGGCAACCGAAAGGCCTCGTCGCAAACGACCTCGGCCGCTGCGTCACGCGCTACGCGCGCCTCATCTACAGCGACCTCGAACACCTGCACACCGAAGTCCTCGCGCTCACGCAAGGGCATGGCGGCCACCTCGCGGTCGGCGTGATCATGGGCGCGGTGCCGCTGCTCACGCGCGCGCTGACCGACCTGCGCCGCCGCCAGCCGAACCTGTCGGTCGAGATCGTCGAAGGCACCAGCGCGAGCCTGCTCGCGCTGATCGACGACGGCCGCCTCGATCTCGCGATCTGCCGCAACGGCAACAGCCGGCGCCCGGAAGCGTACGACTACGTGCCGCTGAAATCCGAACCGCTCGCGGTCGTGACCGCGCGCACGCATGCGCTGGCCGAGCGCGACGCGCTGACGCTGCCCGATCTCGCCGAGGCCGAATGGGTCGCGTATCCGGTCAACACGCCGATGCGGCTCGCGCTCGAACGCGCGCTCGCCGATGCCGGCATCGAGGTGCCGCGCTATCCGATCGAAACGGCGTCGACGTTCGCAACGCTCACGCTGCTCCAGGCCAACCCCGAACTGGTGGCGGTCATCCCGCATGAAGTCGCCGAATTCGGCGAACGGTTCGGCCTCATCGCGCGCCTGCCGGTCGCGATCCCGGCGCTCGACGAGCCGTACGGCGTCGTCGCGCGCTCCTTCGCGCACCTGTCGCCAGGCGCGCGCCTGCTCGTCGAAACGCTGCAGGATCACCTGCTTACCTGATCGGCGAGAACGCGGCCGAGCGCAGCAGTTTCGATTCCATCTTCTCGAGCATCGGGAACGCCTTCGGCACGAATTTCTCGAGCCAGTCCGGATCTTCGTACAGCGCGGTCCGGCGCTTGATGCGGTCGTCCAGGCTTTCGTATGCCCAGATATGCACGACCTGGTTCAGTTCGCCGATCTCCGTGTACCACCAGCCGACGAGCGTCGCATAGCGGGAGATCACCGGTAGCCCTTCCTTCTCGAAGTGGCGCAGGTATTCGTTCATCTTGCCGATCTGGACCGTGTAGGTCCGCATTTCGTAATACATGACTGCTCCTGGTTGAATCGAATCGGGTAATCGGTATTCGCGGGCGCTCAGTGTTCGTCCGCGTACGCGGCGCGGATGATCGCTTCGACGTCGCGCGCGGTGGTCAGGCGCGGATTGACGAGCACGTTTCCGCTGCGCATCGAGTCGGCCACCATCTGCGGCAGGTGCGCGAGGTCGACGCCGAGCTCGCGGATGTTCGACGGAATCTCGAGCGCGCGATTGAGTTCGACGATCTGCTCGACCAGCCCGCGCGCGGCCGTTTCCGCATCGATACCGGTCACGTCGCCGCCGAGCGCTTCCGCGATGTCGCGGTACAGCGCCGGACACGCCGGGCGGTTGAAGTCGATCACGTACGGCAGCAGCGCCGCGTTCGCGATGCCGTGCGCGATGTTGAACACGCCGCCCATCGTGTGCGAGATCGCGTGCACGTTGCCGAGCTTCGATTGCGAAAACGCGACGCCGGCCAGGAACGAGCCGAGCAGCATGTCCTCGCGCGCCGCGAGATCGGAGCCGACGTAGAACGCGCTGCGCAGGCTGCGCCCGATCAGGCGGACCGCGCCCAGCGCGAGCGACTGGCTCACCGGGTTCGCCTGCTTCGACACGTACGACTCGATCGCATGCGTGAGCGCATCCATGCCGGTGGCGGCCGTGATCGCGGCCGGCAGCTTCAGCGTGAGTTCCGCATCGAGGATCGCGAGCTTCGGGAACAGCTTGTGGCTGACGATCACCGTCTTGAACAGCGTTTCCTTGTTCGTGAACACCGTCGATGCCGTGCATTCGCTGCCGGTGCCCGACGTGGTCGGGATCGCGAAGATCGGCAGCGGTTCGTCCGGAATCCTGTTGTAGCCCTCGTAATCGAGAATCGTGCCGCCGTTGGTGGCCATCGCGGCCACGCCCTTCGCGGTATCGATGCTGCTGCCGCCGCCGACGCCGATCACCGCGGTGCAGCGGTGCTCCTTCAAGAACGTCAGCGCGCTGTCGAGCACGGCCGTGCTCGGGTTCGCCTCGACGCCCGAGAAGATCTCGTACGCGACGTCCGCGTCGCGCAGCGACGTGAAGAATCCTTCGAGCACGCCGCTCTTGATCAGGCCTTCGTCGGTCACGACCAGCAGCTTGCCGCTGAACAGCGGCTTCAGCAGTTCGCCGGCCTGGCGCGCGAGGCCGTTGCCGAATTTCAGCGTGGTGGGAAAGAAGTATTGGAATGGGCTCATGGTGCTTTCTCCGTGTGAAGTCTCCGCACCAGACACTACAAGCGGCCGTTCGCCGCCGGTAATGAAAAAACCGGATCGCCCGATAACGTCCGCTTATTGCCCGCGCGCGCCGTGCCGTTTGGTTATCACGCGATCACGAAGCGTCATTAGGCAAGACGCGGCCGTGCCCCTACAGTCGCTGCACGGGGCGATGCCATCGCCCCCGCAACCATAACGACGGAGACACCCATGCCCCCCTCGACTTCCCCCGCCATCCCGGCATCGCCGGCCTCGCTCGACGCGGCCGCGCGGCCGACCAACGTCCGCTGGCGCATCTTCCTGATCATGCTGCTGCTCGTCGCGATCAACTACATCGACCGCGCGTCGCTGTCGGTCGCGATGCCGCTGATCGCGCCGGAATTCAACCTGTCGCCGGCGCTCGAAGGCCTGATGCTGAGCGCGTTCTTCTGGTCGTACGCGCTGATGCAGATTCCGGTCGGCGTGATGCTCGACCGCTATCACACGCGCGGCATCATCGCGACCGCGACGCTCGCATGGGGCGCGTTCCAGGCGCTCGGCGCGGCATCGCACAGCTGGTTCCTGCTGATGCTGACGCGCATGGGCCTCGGCTTCTCTGAATCGCCGGTGTTCCCGGCCGGCGCGAAGCTGATCGGGTCGTGGCTGACGCCGCATGAACGCGGCCGCGGCGCGGTGCTCGTCGACGGCGGCGCGCCGCTCGGCAGCGCGCTCGGCGCGATCCTGATCTCCGGGCTGATCGCGTGGTTCGGCTCGTGGCGCATCGCGTTCGTGATCGCGGGCGTCGGCACGATGCTGGTGGGCGTGCTCGTGTGGCGCTATATCCGCAACCATCCGTCCGAGCATCCGGGCGTCAATGCGGCCGAACTCGACCACATCACGCGCGAAAACGCGCCGGCAAAGGCCGCGGGCGAACGCGTGCCGCTGCGCGAACTCGTGAAGGACCGCTCGGTGCTGGCGATGTTCGCCGGCTACAGCTGCATCCTCGCGGTGTTCTACGGGCTGCTGACGTGGATGCCGAGCTACCTGCACAAGACCTATGGCTTCAACATCGCGACGACCGGCGGCGCGACCTTCATCATCTTCATGTCCGGTTTCGTCGGCGAACTGATCGGCGGCACCATCGGCGATCACTGGAAGGCGTCGGGCGCGTCGCCGAACCTCGTGATGCGCACGATGTTCAGCGGATCGTCGCTGATCGCGGCCGCATGCATCCTCGCGGCGGCCTATATCGCGAACGCGCATGCGGTCGTGCTACTGCTGAGCGTCGCGATGTTCTTCATCCGCTTCTGCGGGATGTACTGGAGCCTGCCGGCGATCGTCGGCGGCCCCGAGCGCGCCGGCGTGCTCGGCGGCACGATGAACTTCTGCGGCAGCATGGTCGGCGTCGTGGTGCCGATCCTGATCGGCCTGATCGTGCAATGGTCGGGCTCGTACTTCCTCGCGCTGCTGTTCTTCGTCGTGATGGCCGTGCTGATCGCGGTGTTCTCCAGCATGATCGACTACCGGCCGCGCACCCGCGGCTGACCGCCACGCGATCGATCGCCCCTGCACCGGAACCACGAGGCCCACGCGAGCTGGCCTCGTCACGTCGTCGGCGGCTTGGTGCGGCTCAGCGATCGATCGGCAGCGGCGCATCGGCCGCGACGAGCTGCTGCTCGCGCATCTCGCGCCAGAAATCGGCGGGGATATCGAACGTCAGTGCCGCTGAATCTTCCGCGATCCGCTCGGGCCGGCTCGCGCCCGGAATCACCGAGGCCGTCGCCGGATGCGCGAGCACGAACTGCAGCGCGGCCGCCTTGACCGGCACGTCGTAGCGCGCCGCGATCGCGCCGATGCGCTCGACTTTCGCGACGACGTCGGGCGGCGCCTTCCGGTATTCGAAGTGCGTGCCGCCGACGAGCACCCCCGAGCTATACGGGCCGCCGACGACGATCCCGACGTTGCGGGCCGCAGCCGCCGGCATCACGCGCTGCAGCGCGCGTTCGTGATCGAGCAGCGTGTAGCGGCCGGCCAGCAGCATGCCGTCCGGTTGCGGTTCGGCGAGATCCAGCACCAGTTCGATCGGCTCGACGCGGTTCACGCCGAGGCCCCACGCACCGATCACGCCTTCTTCGCGCAGCTTGCCCAGCACGCGGAACGCGCCCTTGCGCGCGGCCTCGAACTGCGCGAGCCATTCGTCGCCATGGATGTCCTGCGCGATGTCGTGCACCCAGACGATGTCGAGGCGGTCGGTGCGCAGGCGCTTCAGGCTGTCCTCGATCGAGCGCAGCGTCGCGTCGGCCGAGTAGTCGCTCACCAGCCGGTTCGCGCGGCCATGCGCGAAGATCCCGCTCTTTTCGCCGTAGTCGCGCGTCTTCGCGTCTTCCATTTCGTCGAGCACGAGGCGGCCGACCTTCGTGCTGATGACGTAGTCGTCACGGCGATGGGCGGCGAGCGCATCGCCGAGGCGCGATTCGGCCAGGCCGGCGCCGTAAGACGGCGCGGTATCGAAGTAGCGGATACCGCGCGCCCACGCGGCTTCGACGGTGGCGATCGCTTCAGCGTCGGGAATGTCGCGGAACATGTTGCCGAGCGGCGCCGCGCCGAAACCGAGCCGGTTGTCGGCCGGCAGCGTGTCTTTGAGACTCATGTGGTGCTCCGGGTCTGACAGGAAAGTGAACCCAGTCTAGGTTGCATGAATAAGTCTGTCCAAGACATAATCCATCAAACTTGAGTCCCAGAAGGTCTTATATGCTCGACATCCGCCAGCTTCAGTATTTCATCGCGGTCGCGGAAGAGGAACACGTCGGCCGCGCGGCCGAACGCTTGCACATCTCGCAATCGCCGCTCAGCCGCCAGATCGCGCAGCTCGAGGAAAAGCTCGGCCTGACGCTGTTCGAACGCAGCCAGCAGCGCATTCGTCTGACGCGTGACGGACGCACGTTCCTCAGCGAAGCGCATGCGTTCCTGCGCCACGCGAACCGGCTCGAATCGCTCGCGCGCCGGCTTGGCCGCGGCGACGAAGGCGGCCTGTGCATCGGCTACCTGGAAACGGCTACGCACTCGGGCGTGCTGCCGCGCGCGCTGAAGACGCTGCGCGCCGATCGTCCGTCGGTACACATCGCGCTGTACAACTATCAATCCGCCGCGCAACTCGAAGGCTTGCGTGAGCGCAGCCTCGACATCGCGCTCGTCACCGAGCCGCCCGCGCCGGACGATCCCGAACTCGATTCGATGATGGTGTTGAACGACCCGATGCTGCTCGCGGTGCCCGACGGGCACCCGCTCGCGAAGAAGAAGACGCTCGTCGCCGACGATCTCGCCTCGCAGGCGTGGATCGGCGTGACGCAGCAGGAAAGCGCGCCGCGTCATGGCGCATTCGTCGCGGCATGTGCAAAGGCCGGCTTTTCGCCGGACATCTCGGTGGAAGCGACCGAGCCGCTCGCGGCGCTCGGGCTCGTCGCCGCCGGGCTCGGCGTGACGATGATCCAGCAGAGCCTGCGGCACCAGGTGCCGGAAGGCGTCGTGCTGCGCGAGCTGCCGTGGTTCAGCTACCGCACGCCGCTGTGGGCCGCGTGGCACAAGGTCAACCTGCGGCCGCTGGTCGGCATCTTCCGCGAGATCCTGACCGGCGAGGAGGTCGTCGCGGCGGTCGGCAAGTAATCCGGGGAAAACGCAGGGCGCCGTCGCCGCATGGCGCCCCGCTTGCTGTCGCTCGCCGCTTACTTCGCGAGCGTGACCTTCCCGTCGAGCAGGCGGTTGAGCGCCCACGGATTGCTCGTGCGCAATGCGTCGGGCAGCAGCGCATCCGGCATGTCCTGATAGCTGACCGGCCGCAGGAAACGACGGATCGCAAGACTGCCGACCGACGTCGAGCGTCCGTCCGCGGTCGACGGATACGGGCCGCCATGCACCATCGCATGCGCAACCTCGACACCCGTGCCGAAACCGTTGACCAGCACACGGCCCGCGCGCCGCTCCAGTGCCGGCAGGAACGTGCGCACGTCCGCGTAATCGGCTTCGTCGATATGGATCGCCGTCGTCAGCTGCCCTTCCAGCGACTCGATCAGCGCGAGCATCGTCTTCAGGTCGGCGCACCGGACAATCAGCGATGCCGCGCCGAAAATCTCCTCGTGCAGCGCCTTGGTTTCACGGAACGCGTCAGCGCTCGTCGAGAACAGCGCACCCTGCCCCTGGTTCGCACCGGTCGGCGCATTCGCGCGTGCGACGGTCTGCACCTGCGGATGCTGTGCAAACGCGGTTACCGCACGCTCGAACGCCTGGTGAATTCCCGGCGTGAGCATCGTCGCGGCCGGCGCCTGCGCAAGCCGCTCCGCCGCCGTCGCGATGAAGCGATCGAGCGCCGGCCCTTCCACCGCGAAGATCAACCCCGGGTTCGTGCAGAACTGGCCGGCGCCGAGCGTCAGCGACTGCACGAACGCATGCGCGATCGCATCGCCGCACTGTTCGAGCGCATGCGGGAACAGCAGCACCGGATTGATGCTGCTCATCTCCGCATAGACGGGGATCGGTTCGGGCCGTGCATTCGCGATCGCGATCAGCTCGGTGCCCGCGTGACGCGAGCCGGTGAAGCCGACCGCCTTGACGCGTCGGTCGCGCACGAGCCCCTGACCGATTTCACGACCGCTGCCGAACAGCAGCGAGAACGTGCCTTCGGGCATCCCGCAGTCCTTCACGGCCTGCTGCACGGCCATCCCGACGAGTTCCGACGTGCCGGGGTGCGCCGAGTGCGCCTTCACGATCACCGGGCAGCCGGCCGCGAGTGCCGATGCCGTATCGCCCCCCGCCACCGAAAACGCGAGCGGGAAATTGCTTGCGCCGAATACCGCGACGGGGCCCAGGCCGATGTGGCGCAGGCGCAAATCGGGACGCGGCGCCGGCTGGCGATCCGGCTGCGCAGGATCGATGCGCACCTCGAGGTAGTCGCCCGCGCGCACGACGCCGGCGAACATGCGCAACTGACCGACCGTGCGGCCGCGCTCGCCTTCGACACGCGCACGCGGCAGGCCCGATTCCGCGACGCAGCGCTCGACGAGCACATCGCCGAGCGCGAGGATGTTGGCTGCGATCGCCCCGAGAAACCGCGCGCGCGCCTCCGGTGACGTCTCGCGATACGCGTCGAAGGCCGCCCAGGCCAGCGCGCACGCTTCATCGAGATCGACGACGCTCGCGCCGCCGAAGGCCGGCTCCATGCGTTCGCCGCTCGCCGCGTCGACCGCGTACGTGACGCCGTGAGTGCCGCGTCGTGCGTGCTGACCGATCAGCAAGTTGCCTGCAATGTTCATTTCCGTTTCCTGTGTGGATCAATCGACTGCGCACGCGATATTCCGTCGTACGTATGAATGCGTCGGCGTCGACACGCATGCGGCGTCGCCTCGAATGACCCCGATGGTTTCAAAACCGCCCCGCGTGCGTCAATAGTTCACGCATGACAGCTTTTTATAACGCTATGAGTTGCTCTCAATACCGGATGCGCGGTGCGATCTTCATACTGATCATGCGTCGCGCCATACCGGGCGCGTCCGTCCGACGTCGAATGCCCGAAGGGAAAACCGCTCCGGGATCACGTCGACCATAACGATGGAGACGATCATGTGTGTGCAGAAACCGGCCGACGGCCCGGACGTCAAGCGCCTACTCGAGGGCCTGCCGACCAACTGGGGCAAGTGGGGGCCTGACGATGAAGTCGGCGCGCTGAACTATCTGCAGGCCGAACAGGTGATGCGCGGCATCGGCGCCGTGCGCCAGGGCCGGACCTTCACGCTGCAGGTGGATATCGGCCACGCGAAGGGCGAGCCGTTGTTTCCGGGGCGGCGCCCGTCGATGCGGATGAACGTGCTCGACAAGGGTCACTTCCTCGCGGGCAAGGCGCACTTCGACGGCAACGTCGAATACGCGGACGACGTGATCTTCATGCACGTGCAGGGCTCGACGCAGTGCGATGCGCTCGGCCACGTGTGGTACGACGATACGCTGTGGAACGGGTATGACGCGCTGAGCACGGTCGGCGGCCTCGATCGCGCGAGCATCCTGCCGATCGCCGAGCGCGGGATCGTCGGCCGCGCGGTGCTGATCGACATCGCGCGCCATCGCAACAAGCGCGTGCTCGACAAGGGCGAGACGTTCGATCACCACGATCTGCTCGAAGCCGCGCGCGCGCAGGGCGTGACGATCGAGCCGCGCGACATCCTGCTGATCCGCACCGGCTGGATCGGATCGTTCTACGAGCGCGACGAGGCCGAGTTCTATCGCGACTACATCGAGCCGGGCCTCACGTTCAGCCGCGAGCTCGTCGAATGGTTCCGTGAGATGGAGATCCCGAACCTCGTCACCGACACGATGGGCAACGAGGTCACCGTCGACCCCGCATCGGGCGTGATGATCCCGCTGCACAACGCGCTGATGCGCAACCTCGGTGTCGTGTTCACCGAGGTCGTGCTGCTCGACGCGCTCGCGCAAGACTGCGCGCGCGACGGACAGTGGCAGTTCCTGTACACGGCCGCGCCGCTGAAGATCGTCGGCGGCACCGGTGCGCCGGTCAATCCGCTCGTGATCAAGTAACGCGGGCGGGACCATGCCCGGGTGCGTCTCGTGACCCGGGCAGGCGGGCGCCGCCGCTCGCGGGATCAGAACGTCCCGGGATACGCGCCGCCGTCCAGCAGCACGTTCTGCCCCGTCAGATAGCCCGCGTGCGCGCTGCACAGAAATGCGCAGACCGCACCGAACTCTTCGGCCGTGCCGAAGCGCCCGCCCGGCACGTTCCGTCGCTTCGCTTCACGCATCGCTTCGTAGTCCGTTCCCTCCGCCTGCGCGGAGGCTTCCGTCGCCTTCTTCAGACGATCGGTGTCGAACAATCCCGGCAACAGGTTGTTGATCGTCACGTTGCGCGCCGCGATGCGCTTCTGCCGCGCGATGCCCGCGACGAATCCGGTCAAGCCGGTGCGCGCGCCGTTCGACAGGCCGAGCACGTCGATCGGCGCTTTCACCGCACTCGACGTGATGTTGACGATGCGCCCGAAGCCGCGTGCGGTCATCCCGTCGACGGTCGCCTTGATCAGTTCGATCGCCGTCAGCATGTTGGCGTCGAGCGCGGCGATCCAGTCGTCGCGCGTCCACTCGCGGAAGTCACCCGGCGGCGGGCCGCCCGCGTTGTTCACGAGAATGTCGATGTGCGGCGCGGCCGCGAGCGCCGCCGCACGGCCCGCGCTCGTCGTGATGTCGCCCGCCACCGCTACCACCGCGACGGCCGGATTGAGTTCACGCAATTCGCGGGCCGTCGCCTCGAGCGCATCGCTGCCGCGCGCGGTGATCACGACGTTCACGCCCTCGGCGACGAGCGCCTGCGCGCAGCCCTTGCCCAGCCCCTTGCTGGCCGCGCAGACCAGCGCCCAGCGGCCTCCAATGTTCAGATCCATTTCTGCTTCGCTCCACGCATCCGGTACGTGCCGTTCCGGGGCTACCGCAATCGACACGACCATAAGTTCAAGTTATAGTGCGTGCGTCCCGCTTAGCCGCACCCTCCCGGCACGTCGGTCGCACATCCGAAGATTCATGCTTAAAACAAGGCTCGACGCGCCAGCATAAAGAGGCACCCCCGTCGCAGCAATTGACAGGATGTGATATCGGTATAACTTTTTGTCACAGCCATGACGCCGCCGCTGCACTCGATCATTTCCCGCCTTCACCTGAAACAGTTGCGCCTGCTGATCGCGCTCGCCGACCAGGGCTCGCTGCTGAAAGCCGCGCAGCAGGTCGCGCTCACGCAGCCGGGCGCGAGCAAGGCGCTGCAGGAGATCGAGACGACCTTCGGCACACCGCTGTTCAATCGCACCAATCGCGGGCTCGAGCCGACCGAGGTCGGCGATTGCGTGATCCGCTATGCGCGGCTGATTCATACCGACCTCGCACACCTGCGCGAGGAAATCGTCGGCATCCTGCGCGGTCACGGCGGGCGCGTGAGCGTCGGCGTGATCATGGGCGCGGTGCCGCGCCTGACCGATGCGATCTCGACGCTCGTCGCACGCCACCCGGAAATGTCCGTCGAGATCGTCGAGGACACCAGCGAAGCGCTGCTGAGCGAAATCGACGCGGGCCGGCTCGACCTCGCGATCTGCCGCACGACGATCAGCCGCACACCGCAGCTCTACGACAGCGTGAAGCTGCAGGACGAGACGCTCGCAGTGGTCGCGAACGTGCGTCATCCGCTGAAGGCCGCAAGGAAGCTCACGCTGCGCGATCTCGCCGAATACCGGTGGGTCGTGTATCGCGCGAACATGCCGATGCGGCTGCTGCTCGAACGCGAATTCCTCGAAGCCGACATCCGCTTTCCGCCGCATCTGCTCGAAACGACGTCGGCGTTCGCAACGCTCGCGCTGCTGCAAGGCAATCCGTCGTTCGTCGCGCTCGTGTCGATCGATGTCGCCGAGTTCTTCACGCGGCACGACATGACGCGCATCCTGCCGCTCAGGATCGGTTCGCGCAGCGAGCCTTACGAGCTCGTCACGCGCAAGGGTGCGCCGATCTCGCCCGGCGCGCGGCTGCTGATCGACGAACTGCATGTCGACGGCGGCGGCGCGCCGGACGCGATGACGACGGCATAGGCCAGGCGAACATGCCAACGCCTTCGGCACGAGCCTGAACCCGCGACGAAGGCGCTGACGAAGCCCGATATCGCCGGGCTCCTGCTCACGCGATGCGATGCGACGCAATGCGTCGAGTTGCGCTGCCGTCAGGCCGCCGCGAACCGCTTCGCCAGTTCCGCGAGGCCGTCTTCGTAGATCCCGCGGAACAGCTTGACGGTGTCGTCGTCGGTCGCGCCGTGCGGCGTGAACGTGCCCGACCACTCGACGGTCGACGCGTTCGGGCCGTTTTCGCGCACGCGCAGCGTGGAGCGATAGTTCACGACCGGGAACGGCGCCTCGAGGATCGCGTAGGTGTAGCTGCGTTGCGCTTCGTCGAACGCGACCAGCCGCTCGACGATCGCCTCGCCGGCCGGGTTCGCGAGACGCCGCACGCGTCCGCCTTCGCGCAACTCGCTATCCGGAATGTACGACAGCCAGTCGGGCAGCGACCCGAAGCCGCCGATCAGTTGCCAGACCGCCCCGGCCGAAGCCGGGAGTTCGATGCTTGCATTGGCCTGTGCCATGTCATCACCTTTCAGAATTGACGTCAGGATCAACGATCGGTCGGCAGCGGCGCGTTCGCCGCAATCAGACCTTGCTCACGCATTTCGCGCCAGAAGTCGGCCGGGATCACCACGTTCAGCGCTGCCTGGTCTTCCGCGATCCGCTCCGGGCGGCTCGCGCCCGGAATCACCGCGACGGTGGCCGGATGCGACATCGAGAACTGCAGCGCCGCGGCCTTGATCGGCACGTCGTAGCGCGTGGCGATCGCCTTGATCCGCTCGACCTTCGCGAGGATTTCCGGCGAAGCCTTCTGGTATTCGAAGTGCGTGCCGCCTGCGAGCACGCCCGAGCTGTACGGGCCGCCGACGACGATCCCGACGTTCTGCGCGGCAGCCGCCGGCATCACGCGTTGCAGCGCACGCTCGTGATCGAGCAGCGTATAGCGGCCGGCCAGCAGCATGCCGTCCGGTTGCGGTTCGGCGAGATCGAGCACCAGTTCGATCGGCTCGACGCGGTTCACGCCGAGGCCCCATGCCTTGATCACGCCTTCTTCGCGCAGCTTGCTCAGCACGCGGAACGCGCCCTTGCGCGCCACTTCGAACTGCGCGAGCCATTCGTCGCCGTAGAAGTCCTGCGCGATGTCGTGCACCCAGACGATGTCGAGGCGGTCGGTGCGCAGGCGCTTCAGGCTGTCCTCGATCGAACGCAGCGTCGCGTCTGCCGTGTAGTCGTTGACGATGCGGTTCGGCCGGCCGTGTTCGAACAGGCCGCCCTTTTCGCCGAGATCGCGCGCCGACACGTCTTCGATTTCGTCGAGGATCACGCGGCCGACCTTGGTGCTCAGGACATATTCGTCGCGCGGGTGGTTCGCCAGCGCATCGCCGAGGCGGATTTCCGCCAGGCCCGCGCCATAGAACGGAGCCGAATCGAAATAACGGATGCCGTGTTGCCATGCCGCTTCGACGGTGGCCGCGGCTTCCGCGTCGGGGATGTTGCGGAACATGTTGCCGAGCGGCGCAGTACCGAAACCAAGGATCTTGTTACCGGGCAGCTTGTCTTTGAGACTCATGATTTTCTCCAGGAAATGAGGGAAAGCAGGTTCAGTCTAGGTACGTCGGTTAAGTCTGTCCAAGACGGAATTCGACACACTTGAGTCCCAGGAGGTCTGAATGGCCGTTTCAAGGCCTGCCTCGATGACCCGCCCCGACACCCCGTTCCGGCAGGACGCCCGACCGGCAAGGGTTTCGACCGAATTCACACCCGATTCGTGATTCCAGATCAAAAATCATTTGGGCCGGCAGCCGTTTTTCCCGGGCGCCGCGATACCTATATTGGCTGCACTCGCAACGACATCGACGTGGTTGCGGTTCACTCGACCTAATAGGTACCCATGATGAAAACGCTGATTTCTTCCACGCTTGCCGCACTGATCCTTTCCGCACCGGCGCTGTCGTTCGCGCAGCAGGCCGACCATCAACTGACCCGCGCCGAAGTGAAGGCCGAAATGGCGCGCCTCGCGGCCGTCGGCTACACCCCGGCGCTGGACCACAACCAGTACCCGGTCGCGATCCTCGCCGCCGAAAAGCGCGTGCGTGAAAACGCCGTCGCACACAATGCGCCGGGCACCGCACCGGCCGCCGCGACGTCCGGTTACGGCAGCGAAGCGCGCACCGCCGGCGAATCCGGCCGCGTGACGACGATCAACGGCCGCGACTCGATCTATCGCGGTCATTGAGCCGCGCCGACGCGCAGGAGCGCCCGCCTCCCGATACGCGCCACCGCTCGTCCCGCCCTTCCGCATGGCCGGCCCGAATCGCCTGAACAGGCATTCGGGCCGCGCGTCGTCGCTTCACTCCTCGCCCTCGCGCTGCCCCGCCAAACCGGCTCGCACGTCGTCACCGCACGCAGCGATTCGTGACTGCGCAGTACAAGTTCTTATGCCGCTTCATCCGTTTATCCGCCGCGCGCCGCGCCGGATACTGCGCACCATCCGGCGCCAGGCGCCCCACTCGATATTTCGCACACGTATGAACCGATATCCAGGATTGAAGCGCATCGCGCGACCGGCCGTGCTGGCCGCCATTCCACTGGCCGCGCTCGTCGCGTTGTCCGGCTGCCGGTCGGACGACAAGGCGCCGGCCGCGACGCCGAGCGTGATCGTCAGCGCGCCCGTCGCGCGCGACGTCAACGACGTCGACGTCTATACGGGCCGCTTCGAAGCGGTCGACACCGTCGACGTGCGCCCGCGCGTGAGCGGTTATCTCGACAAGGTCGCGTTCCAGGACGGCGCGACCGTCCGCAAGGGCGACCTGCTGTTCGTCATCGACCCGCGCCCGTATCAAGCGGCCGTCACGGCCGCGCAAGGCACGCTCGAACGCGCGCAGTCGCAACTGAAGCTGAGCCGGCAGGATTTCGAACGCGCCAGCATCCTGATCAGGACCGACACGATCGCGCAGAGCCTCTACGACCAGCGCAGGCAGGCCGTGCAAAGTGCGCAGGCCGAGGTGACGAGCGCGCAAGGTGCGCTCGAACGCGCGCGGCTCGACCTGTCGTTCACGCGCATCGTCGCGCCGATGTCCGGCCGTATCAGCCGCAAGCGCGTCAGCGAGGGCAACCTCGTGAAAGGCGGTGACAGCGACGCGACCGTGCTGACGACGATCGTGTCGCAGGACCCGATCGACATCTACTTCGATGTCGACGAGGCAAGCTACCTGCGCTATACGCGCGAGGCGCAAAAAAGCGGCGGCAGCGCGTCGTCGCGGCAGGTCGCGATCGCGCTGCCGGGCGATGCGCAGCCGTCGCTGACGGGCACGATGGATTTCGTCGACAACCGCCTCGACGACTCGACCGGCACGCTGCGGCAACGCGCGCGCGTCGCGAATCCGGACCGGCGCCTGAGCCCCGGCCAGTTCGGCCGCGTTTATCTGTCGAGCCGCGTCGCGCACCACGCGCTGCTCGTGCCGGATGCGGCCGTCGCGACCGATGCGACGCGCCGCGTGCTGTATTTCGTCGACGCGAACGGCACCGTCGCGATCCGCCCCGTGACGCCCGGCCGCCTGTACGGCAACCTGCGCGAAATCGACGCGGGGCTGAACGCGGGCGACCGCGTGATCGTCGACGGCTTCCAGCGCGTGCAGGCCGGCGACAAGGTCAAGGCCGTGCCGCGCGCGATCGAAGCCGCCACGTTGGCCCGCGCGGCGAGCGGCACGACCGGGAGCGCGCAATGAACCTCGGCCGCCTGTCCGTCCAGCAACCGGTGCTCGCGATCGTCCTGTCCATCGTGCTGACCATCGCCGGTGCGCTGGCCTATTTCTCGCTCGCGGTGTCCGAGTATCCGGACATCGCGCCGCCGACCGTCGTGATCCAGGCGACCTATCCGGGCGCGTCCGCGGAAACGGTGTCGCAAACGGTGTCGACGCCGATCGAACTCGAAGTGAACGGCGTGGAAGACATGCTGTACATGTACAGCCAGGCGACGTCCGACGGCAGCCTGAACATCACCGTGACGTTCAAGCCCGGCACCGACGTCGACAAGGCACAGGTGCTCGTGCAGAACCGCGTCGCGCTCGCGACGCCGCGCCTGCCGGAGCCCGTGCAGCGCAGCGGCGTGTCGGTGCGCAAGTCGTCGCCGACGCAGCTCGGCACGATCTTCCTGTACTCGCCGGACCAGCGCTACGATCCGCTGTACGTGTCGAACTACGCGATCCGCAACGTCGCGGACGTGCTGAAGCGAATCGAGGGCGTCGGCGACATCAACCCGCTCGGCGCACGCGAATACTCGATGCGCATCTGGCTCGATCCCGAGCGCGTGGCGTCGTTCGGCCTGAGCCCCGGCGACCTGATCGCCGCGGTGCGAGCGCAGAACACGCAGCTCGCGGGCGGCGTGGTCGCGCAGGCGCCGATCACGAACCAGGCGTTCCAGCCGAACCTGATCTTCGAAGGGCGGCTCAAGCGCCCCGAGGATTTCAGCGACATCGTCGTCAAGCAGGGCAAGGACGGGCGGCTCGTGCGGCTGAAGGATGTCGCGCGCGTCGAAGTCGGCGCACTCGCGTATGCGACCGACAGCTACATGCTGCGCCACCCGACGATCGCGTTGCAGGTGCTGCAGCAGCCCGGCGCGAACGCGGTCGCGACGATGGATGCGGTCGAGAAGAAGATGGCCGAACTGGCCAGGGACTTCCCGAAGGGCATCGTCTACAACATCGGCTACAACCCGACCGCCTTCATCGGCGACAGCATCCACGAACTCGTCAAGACCATCTACGAAGCCGTCGTGCTCGTCGTGTTCGTCGTGCTGCTGTTCCTGCAGGGCTGGCGGCCGTCGATCATCCCGATCCTGTCGATTCCGGTGTCGCTCGTCGGCACGTTCGCGGCGATGGCCGCGCTCGGCTACTCGATCAACAACCTGACGCTGTTCGGCCTCGTGCTCGCGGTGGGGATCGTCGTCGACAACGCGATCGTCGTGGTCGAGAACGTCGAGCGGCACCTGTCGGCCGGTGCCGGGCCGCGCGACGCGACGCTGCTGACGATGAAGGAGGTGGGCGGCGCGCTGTTCGCGATCACGCTCGTGCTGTGCGCGGTGTTCGTGCCGACCTCGTTCATTCCGGGCATCTCGGGCCAGTTCTTCCGCCAGTTCGGTGTGACGATCGCCGTGTCGACCGCGATCTCGTTCTTCACGTCGGTGACGCTCGCGCCCGCACTCTCCGCGATGATGCTGAAAGCGCACACCGGCGATCACGATGTACCCGCACCGGCGTCGCGCCGGGCCGCGCCGTTCGCGCCGGCGATGCGCGTCGCGCGGCGCTTCTCGAACGCGTTCAACCGCATGTTCCAGCGCCTGTCCGATGCGTATGGCCGGCTCGTCAGGAAGGTCGTGCGGATCATCCCGGCGATGGGCGTGCTGTACGTGGTGCTGATCGCCGCGACCGGCTACCTGCTCGTGTCGAGCCCGAAGGGCTTCATTCCCGCGCAGGACCGCGGCTACCTCGTCGTGCTCGTGCGGATGCCCGACGGCGCGACGCTCGAACGCACGAGCGCGGTCGCGCGCAAGATCGAGGACATCGCGCTGTCGGTGCCCGGTGTCGCACGCGTGCCGGTGTTCTCCGGCGTGAACGCGGCGACCGGCACGAACTCGGCGAACAGCGCCGGCCTGTTCCCGGTGTTCGAGCCCTGGCCCGAACGCAAGGCGCGCGGCCTGACGATCGACACGATTGCCGCCGAGATGCGCAAGCGGCTCGCGTCCGTCACCGAGGCGTCGATCGTCGTCGCGATGCCGCCGCCGGTGCAGGGCCTCGGCAGCACGGGCGGTTTCGCGATGCGGCTCGAAGACCGCAACGGCCTCGGCACCGCCGCGCTCGCGAAGGCGACGCAGGATCTGGTGGCGGCCGCGAACCGCACGCCCGGCATGGTCGGCGTCTATACGCCCTACTCCGCGACGAGCCCGCAGGTGCATGTCGAACTCGACCGCGAGAAGGCCGAGATGCTCGGCGTGCCGAGCCAGGCCATCAACGACGCGGTCGAGACGTATTTCGGCTCGACCTATATCAACGACTTCAACATCGTCGGGCGCACCTATCGCGTGACCGCGCAGGCCGACCTGCCGTTCCGCGTCGGCGCCTCCGATCTCGCGCGGCTGAAGGTGCGCAACCGCGACGGCGAGATGGTGCCGATCGGCAGCGTCACACGCATCGACGACACGCTCGGCGTCGATCGCGCGCCGCGCTACAACCTGTATCCGGCCACCGAGATCAACGGCGATACGGCACCGGGCCTCGGTTCCGGCTTCGCGATCAAGACGATGGAATCGCTCGCGAAACAGGCGCTGCCGCCCGGTATTTCCTTCGAATGGACCGATCTGTCGTATCAGCAGACCACGGCCGGCAACACGGGGCTGCTCGTGTTCCCGCTGTGCGTGCTGCTCGTCTACCTGGTGCTCGCCGCGCAGTACGGCAGCTGGAGCCTGCCCGTGTCGATCCTGCTGATCGTGCCGATGTGCCTGCTCGCCGCGTCGCTCGGCGTGCGCGCGCTCGGCCAGGACGTGAACATCCTCACGCAGATCGGCTTCATCGTGCTGGTCGGGCTCGCCGCGAAGAACGCGATCCTGATCGTCGAGGTCGCGCGGCAGCTGGAGGCCGACGGCACCGAACTCGTCGAGGCCGTCGTCGAAGCCTGCGTGCAGCGGCTGCGCCCGATCGTGATGACGTCGCTCGCGTTCATCCTCGGCGTGCTGCCGCTCGTGATCTCCGAAGGCGCCGGCGCGGAAATGCGCCAGGCGGTCGGCGCGGCCGTGTTCTTCGGGATGATCGGCGTGACGTTCTTCGGGCTGCTGTTTACGCCCGTGTTCTATGTGATGGTTCGCCGGCTCGCGTTGCGCAAGGCCGCTGTCGCGACCGTCGCGACGGAGGTGGTGCAATGAAGTTCGTTCGACTCGTGGCCGCGCTGTCCGCGGCGGCCGTCCTGACCGCGTGCACGAGCGCGCCGGTCGCCACCGTCACGCCGCCGCCGCTGGCCGCGACCTATGCGAACGCGGATCTCGCGGCCGGCGGCCCGGCCGCCGACACCGGCGCGTGGTGGCACGCTTTCCACGACCCGATCCTCGACCGGCTGGTCGACACGGCGCTCGCGAACAACCTCGACCTGCAGGCTGCGGTCGCACGCATCGACGCGGCGCGCGCGGTGCGGATCGGCGCGGCGGCGCAGTGGTTCCCTTCGGTCGACCTGAACGCGGGCGCCGGCCGCCAGCGGCTCTCCGCCTCGCAGGCATTCCCGACCGATACGCCGACGACCGGCAACGCGTTCGACCTGAATGCGAGCCTCGCGTGGGAAATCGACATCTTCGGGCGCATCCGCCAGGGCGTGTCGGCCGCCGACGCGGACATCGCGTCCGCGCAGAACGATGCGGCGGCCGTGCGGATCGCAACGATCGACGAAACCGTGCGCACCTACGTGACGGTGCGCGGGCTCGAGCAGCGGCTTGCGCTGGTCGAGGCCAACGCGTCGAGCCAGCGCAGCACCGAGGAATCGACGCGGCGCCTGTTCGACGCGGGCGTCGTGCCGATTGCCGACGTGGACCGCGCCGCCGCGCAGACGGAAACGACGCTGGCCGAGCTGCCCGCGCTGCAACTTCAGCGGCAGGCCGCGATCCACCGGCTGTCGATCATCACCGCGTCCACGCCGCAGGCCATCTATGCGCGCGTCGATCCGCCCGCGCCGGAACCGATGTGGACGGCCCTCGCACCGGGCGTCGGCACGCCGGCCGACTTGCTGCGCCGCCGGCCCGACGTGCGCGCGGCCGAGGCGCGCGTCGTCGCCGCCTATGCGCGGATCGGCGTGGCGGAGGCCGACCTGAAGCCGCACCTGCAACTGATCGGCGTGATCGGTGCGGCGATCGACGGCTTCTCGGGCGCGACGCTCGCGCGTTCGCTCGCATGGATGGCGGGCGCCGGCGCGAGCGCGCCGCTGTTCGACGGCGGGCGCCGGCGCAGCGTCGTCGCGTTGCGCCGCGCGCAGGCCGCACAGGCGGTCGCCGCGTATCGCTCGACGGTGCTGACGGCCGTCGGCGACGTCGAAACGTCGATTGCCGCCACCGCCCGCGATCACAGCCGGACCGAGCGCCTCGAACGCGCGGTGTCGAACGCGCGCGGCGCCTATACGCAGATCAACCGCTCGTGGCGCAGCGGCGAATCGGCGTTCATCGATACGCTGGAGGTGCAGCGTTCGCTGCTCGCGGCCGAGGATTCGCTCGCGCAGGCGCGCACCGAGGAAATGCTCGGCCGGGTCAGGCTGATGACTGCGCTGGGGCAGTAGGCGCGCGGTTCAGGTGCGACCGCTGCCGCGCATCGGTCGATACGCAAAGGGCGGCGGGTTCGATGTGTTTCGAACCCGCCGCCCTTTTGCATGTTGCGTGGCCAGCTGCGTACGGCACCGGCTCAGTCGATGTCGCCGCCTTCCTTCAACTGCGCGCTCAAGTAGTCGAGAAAACTGACGATGCGCGACGACAGTGTCGCATTGCGATAGAACACCGCGTGAATCGGCTGGCGGAACTCGACGATATCGTCGACGAGCAGCTCGACGAGGCTGCCGTCTCGACGATGCGTGCCCGTCATGTAGTCGGCCAGGCACACGATGCCGGCGCCACTGAGCGCGAGCGTCAGCAGCGTCTCGCCGCTCGACGCCTGCAGCGCCGGATGAATCCGGTACACGCCGCCGTCGGCGGTCTGCAACGGCCAGTGGTTCAGCGTTTCCGGCTGCACGAAGCCGAGCAGTGCATGGTTCGCGAGATCGGCGACGCTCGTCGGCACGCCGGCATTCTCCAGATAGGCCGGGCTCGCCAGGATGCGCAGCCGGCTGCTGCCGAGCCGGCGCGCATGCAGCGTCGAATCACGCAGCTCGCCGATCCGGATCGCCACATCGGTGCGCTGTTCGAGCAGGTCGATGATCTCGTCGCTCGTATGGAGTTCGGCCGTGATCGCCGGATAGGCTTCGCGGAAGCCGGGCATCATCGGCGCGATCACGTGCTGCATGAACGGCATCGCCGCGTTGATCCGCAAGCGCCCGGACGGCGTCTCGCGCTGGCTGACGATCTGTTCCTCGGCAAATTCGACCGACGCGATGATGTCGCGCGCGTAGTCGAGAAAAAGCTTGCCCTCGTCGGTCAATTCGAGGCGGCGCGTCGTGCGGCGGATCAGCGTCGTGTCGAGCTTCTCCTCGAGGCGCCGCAGGATCCGGCTCATCACCGAGGTCGGCTGATGCAGCTTGTCGGCCGCACCCGTCAGCGAACCGGTATCGGCGATGGTCACGAACGCGAGCATCTCGTCGAGGGTCGTCTTCATGGTCGGCAGCCTTCGGCAGTTTCAGAAACCGCCACGATAGTGCCGCCGCGCCGCTTTGATAAGCCGGCGCGCGCGCGAATCACAGTTGATTTCGGTTCAATGATTCGCGGCGACTATTGTCCGAACAATCCGGCATGAAGCGGGAGGCCGCATACGCAAACGCGCCCGGGCGGGCGCGCTTTTCGTCAGACAAGGCAACGCCGTGTCAGGCCGCGACGGGCATCTCGTCGCGAATCCAGTCGAGCATCGCGCCGTGCGTCGGCGCCCACCCGAGTTCCTGCCGCGCGCGCAACGCCTTCACGCGGCTGTTCGACGCGAGCGAGTAATGCGCGCGCGAATGGCCGAGCGCCCGCGCCGCATCCGCGATGTCCCATTCGACGATGGACGGCAAGCCGAGCCGCTCGCCGAGCGCATGGCCGATTTCCGCGAACGACGCTTCGCCGTTTTCCGCGAAGTAGAACGCACCGGGCGGCGCGGCATCGATCGCGCGCAGATACAGATCGGCGACATCGGCGACGTGCACGTTCGACCAGCGGTTCAGCCCCTTGCCGATCACGCGCACCGCGCCGGCATCGCGCGCGATCGCCGCGAGCAGCGGCAGCTGCGCGCTGTCGCGGCGGATGCCGAGGCCGTCGCCGTAGATCATGCTGTTGCAGATCACGGCCGAACGGATGCCGAGGCTGGCCGACGACATCACGAGCCGGTCGATCGCGCGGCGCTCGGCCTTCGCGGGTTTGACGACGGGCGCCGTTTCGTCGAATACGGCGGCATCGCCATGCGCGCCCTGTGCGTCGTCCGCGATCACGCTGGTGCCGCTCGTATGCACGAACGTCTTGCCCGAGCCGCTCAGCGCGGCGACGATCGCCTCGACGGCCTCGCGGTGATCGCTGCTCGCCGCGTTGACGACGCAGTCCGCGTCGCGCGCGAACGCGTGCAGCAGCGCCGAGTCGTCGAGCGTGCCGACGACCGGCATGATGCCGGCCGCCGCGAGTTTCGCGGCGTTGTCGCCGTCGCGCGTCAGGCCGGTGACGACGTGCCCTGCCGAGACGAGCCGCGCGGCCACCGAGCCGCCGATGTAGCCGCTCGCGCCCGTCACGAATATCCTGATGCCTTTCATCTGCTGCTCCGAGAGCGAGACAGTCGGTACGGCAGACGTCTCGCGAAATATCGTGCGTCGCAGTATCGGCGGCCGGCGTCGCGCGAGGAAGGGCAGCGTCGCGAAAACAGTTTTGAGCGCAACGGGATGATCAGCCGCGTCAGACGAACCCCTCGTCGACCAGCGTGCAACCGTCCGCGGTGATTTCGTGCCGCTGGCCCGACCCGCCGGCCACGCGGCTCCAGCTTTCGGACACGAGCATCGCCGCATCGCCGTCCGTATGCAGCGCATAGCCGAATCCGCCATACATGCCCGGCACGGCGAACCACATGCGTTCGGCCTGCGCGTCGAGTTCGAGTAGCGGCTCGAGTTCGGGCAGGCGCAGCGCGTCGACGCGCAAATGTGCGATGCGGCCGAGCATCATCGCGTGGAAATGGCGCTGGATGGCGAGCAGCGTGGCGCCGGGCACGAAGCGTCGCGGCTGCGGCGCCAGCAGGTCGACCAGATGCCGATGCCCGCGCCGCCCGGCGATATCGACCGGGCGCTCGCCGTGGGCATCGCGCAGCATGCGCCACGCACCGAGCCGCAACAGTTCGGCGACGACCTCTTTCGGTGCGCCGCCGCGGGCAGCCTGATGCAGCGGCGCACGAAGCGACGTGCCGCCGAGCCGGGTCGCGTTGACGAGCGCACGCTCCTTCGCGACGAGCGCGAGCATCGTCGCCCAGTCGCCGTTCCTGGCCGCGTCGGCCAGCGCGTGCCGGGTCGCGACCTGCGCGTCGCCGAGCACGTCGGCGCCCGTGATGCCGTCCCATGTGATGCTCAACCGGATCTCCTCGTGTGTCGCGTTCGCGTGACCGCGTCGATCGCCCATCATAAGCGTTCGTCGCGGCTGCGCGATCGCGCGGCGCTGCTTCGGGTCGGGATTCCCCGGCGCCCGATCGGGCCACTGCCCGCACCGGCCCGTCGATCTGCGATGATGTCGGACGCGAGGCCACGCATCGCGATCGCCTCGCACGGGCGCGCCGCACGCGCACCCGATCCATCCACCCCGACGAAGCATGCCCATCATGATCGACGTTTCCTCCATCACCGACGCGTTCGCCCCGGGCGGCGAGCCCACGCAGTACCGCGTATCGCCCGAGAAACTGATTTCCGGCGATCCGCTGCACACGCTCACACCCGGCTTCGCGAGTCCGTGCGGCCGCTTCTCGACCGGCATCTGGGAAAGCACGCCCGGCTGCTGGCACGTCGCGTACACCGAAGCGGAATACTGCGAGATCCTCGAAGGCACGTCGGTGATCACCGACCTCGAAGGCAACCGGAAGACCCTGCGTGCCGGCCATCGTTTCGTGATTCCGCCGGGTTTTCGCGGCACGTGGGAAGTCGTCGAACGCACGCGGAAGATCTTCGTCGCGTACGACGAGCAGCCGCCCGAATGAGCGGCGAGCGGGCGCGATCGATGCCGCATTGCACGACAGGAGGTCGACGATCCGCCAGCCGCGCTGCATCGCCGCCGTGCGCAATCGTTCGTCCGGATTCGTCGCGACCGCATCGGTCGCCTTCCCGACAGCTCGGCACGCCGGCCGTGCGGCACGACCGGCGTGCCGGCGGAAACGTTACCGCCGGCCGTCGAGCGCCCCGAGAATCCCGTACGCGGCCTTCACGCGGTCTTCGTTCGGAAAGCTGCGGTTCGCGAGCATCACGATCGCGATCCGCTTCGACGGGACGAACGCGACATAGGTGCTGAAGCCGTTGGTCGAGCCCGTCTTGTTGATCCACGTATTCGCACTCGGCGCGAGCGGCGGCTTGATCGCGGAGGCCGGCAACCCGTCGCGCAGCATCTTCATCGAGTTGCCTTCGAGCAGCGTCGGCAGCGCGACCGGATACGGATACTGTTCCCAGATCAGGTCCTGCGTCAGCGGCCCCGCGCGGAAATAGCCGGTGTGGGTGCGTTCGAGCGCGCGCTGCAGGCGCGGCGCGGTTTCGATCAGCCCCATGTTCGCCTGCACGAAGCGCAGCAGGTCGGCCGCCGTGGTCCGCACGCCGTAGGCCGGCTGCCACAGCATGCCGCCCGTCATCCGGATCGGCTTGCCGTCCTGCGTATAACCCTGTGCATAGTCGGCCTGACGTGCTTCCGGCACGTTGATGTACGTGTGCGTCATGCCGAGCGCGGGAAAGAGCCGCTGCTCCATCAGCACCGCGAAATCCTTGTGCATCGCCTTGGCGGTGAGCCACCCGAGCATGCCGACCGACACGTTCGAATACGTCCGGTACGTACCCGGCGCATGCGCGGGCCGCCACGCGTCGAGATAGCGGATCAGCCCCGCGTCGTCGCGGATGCTGTCCGGCACCTGCACCGGCATGCCGCCGGACGTGTGCGTACCGAGATCGAGCAGCGTCACGACACCGAACGGCTTGCCTTGCAGGGCGGGCAGGTACTTGCCGACCGGGTCGGCCAGCGACAGTTCGCCGCCCTCCTGCGCGTCGGCCGCGAGCGTCGCGGTCAGCGTCTTGCTGACCGAGCCGATTTCGAACAGCGTGTCGCCGGTGACGGGCTTGCCGGTTTGCGTCGACATCACGCCGTAGTCGAACACGTAGGGCTTGCCGTCGGCGACGATGCCGACCGCCATGCCGGGAATCGCGTACTGCTTCATCAGCGGCGCGATGTGACGGGTCACGGTGTCGTGGAGGTCGTCCGGGGTGGCGGCGCCCGCGCGGCCGGCCGTGGCGGTGACGCACGCGGCGACGAGCAGGGTCGCGGCGAAGCGTGTCGCGTTGAATCGCATGGTTGCGGTTCCTTCGATTTCTGATGGTTGCGTGGACAACAGATCCGGTCGCGCCGTGCAGACATCGCAGCGGCCGGCCTGCCGAAGCAGGACTATCCGCTGTAAGCCGTCCGTCAACAATCGACGTTATGTTGATCGAGCCTAAAGAAAAACTTATGGGCGTGGCGAAGGAATGGATGACCGCTGCCGCCGGCGCGGCGTGCTCGATGGTTTGCGGGGAACGTCGAACGGCACCGTCGCGTGCACTGCCACGAACGCGACACGTCGATGACGTTGCCGTGCAAACGAGTCACGGCGCCGACAACACGACGGCTCCAGCGCGTTACCCCGGCAACCGGTCCAGAAACGCCAGCATCGCCGCGTTGAACCGCGCGGGCCGCTGCAGCGGCGCGAAATGGCTCACGCCGGGCAGGATCGTCAGCGTCGCGCCCGGGATCGTGCGCGCCAGGTACGCCGCATGCTCGGGCCGGATGAATTCGTCGTGCTCGCCCAGCACGATCGTGACCGGCACGGCGATCGCCGCGAGATCCTCCGCGCTGTAATCCGGTTGCGTGCGCATCATTTCGCTGACGGCCGCGACGAATGCGTCGAACTCGCCCGGTGTCGCGGAAAGCGCCGCATAGTCCTTGCGATGCCGCGCGAAGCAGCGGTCGAGCAGCGGGCCCGGCACGATCTCCTTCGTGCCGCCCGGGTCCATGTTGCATGCGAAGAAGAACACGCCGGCCGCGCGTGCCGGCGCGCGATCGGCCAGCACGAGCGCGATGCACGCGCCGTCGCTCCAGCCGACGAAGCGCGCACGGTCGACGTGCAGCGCATCGAGCACCGCGAGCACGTCCGACGCCATGCGTTCGTAGGAATAGGGTTGGGCGTCGCGCGTGCTGCGGCCGTGGCCGCGGCTGTCGATCACGATCGCGCGGTAGCCGGCCGCGAGCAGCGCCGGCACCTGGTTGCCCCAGTTGCCGCCGTGGCCGAGGCCGCCGTGCAGCAGCACGACCGGCGGGCCATGGCCGAACGACGCGTGCCAGATGCGCGCGCCGTCGTGTTCGAGCCATCCTTGCGCGTCGGCCGCCGGCAGCGGCGTGCCGCCTTGCGCGTCGAAGCGGACGAGGTCGTCGTCGTCGAGTTCCGCATCCATCGTTCTGCCGTCCTGTCGAGGGAGACGTGCTTGCGATTGTAATGCGTGCGGCCGACGCGGCCGCATCCGCTCAGGCCTGCGTCGACACCAGGCCGCCCGCCGACGAGCCGCCCGTCTTCTCGACGGCCGCCGCGAGTTGCGAGATCGCGGTCGCCAGCGCTCCCGCGATCGCACCGGCTTCCGCGCTCAGCGACTGCTGTTCGACCGCCGCGGCCGGGTCGTCCTTCGCGCGCTGCGCCGCGCTCGCCATCTGGCGCTCGATCGTGGCCAGTTGCTTCTGCAACCGGTCGATCAACGCTTTCAGCTGCGCGACCGCCGGGTCGTCGGACGACGCGCCCGATGCGCCGAGCGTTTCGCCGGTGGCACCGGTCGAACCCTGCGCACCGGAAGTGCCTGCCGGACTCGTCGTACCCGTCGCGCCCGCGGCATTCGTCGCGCCATCGGTGGATGACGTCGCGGCGGGCGCGGCCGACGAAGCGTTCGCGCCAGGGCTGGCGTCCGCCAGCGAGGTGCGCGTGGTCGTGGAGAAATCGATCTGCATCGTGTCGGTCCCTGTGTCGGTAAGCGAATCGTGGCTGGGGGCGAAATTACCTTCCAACTGGTTTACGGCATTCGTCACACGAAACTTGAGTAGCGGGGCCCGACAGATTTGGCTGAAGATCGCCGGCTTTGGTCGCGAAAGGGCCAGATTCGCGGCACCGCAGCGCTGATAAAATCGCGGCTTCGCCGGCGGAAGTCGCGCGCCCGTCGCCCCGGCGCACGAGCGCGCAACGCCGCCGGTATCGACTCCCGCCCATCCGGGCGCGGCACGCGACACGTGCCGACGCCGCGGTCGCGGCTGCGCGGGTCGCTTTTTCCGTTCGCCTGCGAGCCCCGCTCGCCGCTTCAAGCGGCGAACGCCGTCCGGCGCGCGCTCACTTCATCGCGCATTCGAGGAACACACGATGGCCCGCATCGGCGCCTTCTGCATCACGACGTGGCTTGCCGCCGCGATTCTCTACTTCGGCCAGCACTCCGTCGCGATGATCGTGTTGAGCGGTGTCGTCGTGTTCGGCGGATTCGACCTGCTGCGTCCGTAAGCGCGCAGGGCCACGCGGCCGCGCCCGGTCGCGACGGCCGGCGCGACTGTGATAGCCTCTCCCGCACCCGCACCGTCTGTCACGCGCACGCCTTGCCGGCAACAGGAGAACGGAATTTGAATCATGGTTCGAACCGCCACCCGGCCGCCCTCGCCTGCAAGGTGTGCTCGGCCCGCGCCCCCATCTGCGGGCTGGTCGATTTCTCGCGCTGCGGCGCCGACTTCATTGCCGGGAAGAAAGTCGACCCGTATGCGGGCGTGCCGGTCTACTACCATGCTTGCGAGCAATGCGGCTTCACGTGGGCGCCCATGTTCGACAGCTGGACCCACGACGATTTCGCGCAGCATGTCTATAACGCCGACTATGCGCGCCACGATCCCGAGTATCTAGAGATCCGTCCGCAGCAGCATGCCGACCTGATCTGCACCAGTTTCGCGGAAATGCGGGAAGGCCGGATTCTCGATTTCGGCTCGGGGCTGGGCTTGCTGGAACGGAAACTGGCGTCGCGCGGCTTCACGGACGTGACGTCGTACGATCCGTTCTCGCACCCGGTTCCGCCCGAAGGCACGTTCGACACGATCCTGTCGTTCGAGGTGTTCGAGCATCATCCGGCGCCGTTCGACCTCTTCGACCAGATCATGCGTTACCGCAAACGCGACGGCGCGCTGCTGTTCCAGACGTCGCTGATCAGCCGGGAGATCATCGAGCGCGGCATCGAGCAGTGGTGGTACTGCGTGCCGCGCAACGGGCACATCTCGTTTCACACGCCGCAGTCCCTGACGCTGCTCGCCCAGCGCCACGGGCTCGAATACGGCGCGTTCAGTCCCGAGCTGCACGTCGTCTTCGATCGCGCGGCGACACCGCGCTGGCTCGACAGGTTTCTCAAGCCGTAACGGCGCGCCGGCGATCGGGCGTACGACGAACGCCGCGTGCCTTCACGCGGCGCTTGAACGGCTCGCTGCCGCTTGCACGGCATCGCGCCCACGCCCACGCCCACGCCCACGCCCACGCCCACGCCCACGCCGCCGTCAGCATGCCCCGAACGTCGGCACCGCCGGATCGACCGCCAGCGCGCGCTCGTTGAACACGACCGGCACGCCGCCGAGCCCGAGCCTGCAGTTCGGGCGGTCGAGCCGCCACCCGTCGACGCGCAGCGCGACGCGCGACACCGGCGCACCGCTCGCATGCGGCAGATCGATCGTGACCTGCCGCTTCGCGCCCGGCATCAGGTTCAGGTAGTTGTCGCTATAGAACGCGGGCAGCACGCGCGCACCGGTCGACGGATCGAATACCTGCAAGTGCGTCATCAACGCGAACGTCGTGCCGATGTTCGCGACGTCGACCGTGATGCGCGTCGTCGTGTCGTCGATCTCGGCCGATGCCGCGCCGATGGCAACCGCCGCGCCCGGCATCGCATCGAGCGACGTGTACGCGGTGTCGCCTCCGTCGCGCTGTCGCCAGTACACGTTCTCCGCGAGCGTATTGCCGCCCGCATCGGTCAGCACGAGCGACACGATGCACACGTCCGACTTCGCGGCGGCCATCGCCGCCTTCAGGTTCGCCACCACGCGATACGATGCCTTCGCGACTCCACCGACATCCGCGACAGTCCGGCTGCTCGACGTGCCGTCGAGGTTGTGCACGCGCATCTCGACGCGGCCGGTGACGGCCGCCGCCGTGTGATTCGCGATCGTCACGTCGGCGGTATTCGCATCGAGGATCGCATTGACGCGACGGCATCCGTGCCGCACCGCGAAGAACGACGCATGCGCGTCGAGGTCGTGGCTGTACATCTGCCATACGAAGCTCGGTTGCGCGGGGTTCGTCATCCACATGATCACGCCGGTGGCCGGCGACGTGATCTTCCCGGCCACCGGGCCGATCATCACGGCCGCGTTCGCCTCGTAGATCGAGCGGATGCATTCGTAGTTCATCATCTGCGCCTTGCGCACGAAGTCCGCGAGATTGCGGATCGCGCCGTAGCGCTGTGCCGTCATCGCGATGTACCCGGCGCCGCCCTGCTTGCCGACCGCAGGGTAATACGCGCCGTTGCCGTTCATGTCGCGGTCGGCCCAGAAGTCGTCCGGGCATTCATACGAGCCGGGCGGCAGCATCGATTCGACGCATTCGAGCGTCGGGATCGAATGCGAGCCGACCTCGTTGTGAAACGCGATCGACGTCGTGCCGTAGCCGCGGCTGAATGCCGCCTGCGGCGAGGCCCAGTTGTACGGGCCGCCCGACGAATAGCCGTTCACCGCGCCGGCGCCCGTGTCGCCGGCCGAACTCGTGAGGCACAGGCGTTGCGGGTCGAGTTCGGCGACGAGCGCGTCGAGCCCCTTGACAAGTGCCGGCGGCGGCGCCCCTTCGTTGCCGCCGCACCAGAGCAGGATCGACGGGCGATGACGGTTGCGCGCGATCACGTCGCGGATGTTGTCGAGATCGCGCGGCACGTTGGCGGGCCCCGACCCGTCGCCTTCGGTCGAGAAGAAGAAGTCCTGCCAGACGAGGATCCCGTAGCGGTCGCATGCATCGAAGAAATCGTCGCTCGTGCTCTGCCCGTTCCAGTTGCGGATCAGGTTGAGGTTCGCGTCGCGATGGAGCCGCACCTGGTTGAACAACCGTTCGCGCGGAATGCGCTTCAGCGCTTCGTCGAGCCCCCAGTTGCCGCCCATCACCAGGATCGGCAGGCCGTTGACCGTAATGCTCAACTGCGGCCCCATGCCGATGTCGCGCACGTATTCGATGCGGCGCAGGCCGATCTTCAGCGTGCGCTCGTCCGAGCGCCTGCGCGCCACCTCGATGCCGACCGTCACCGCGTAGAGGTTCGGTTCGCCGTACCCGTTCGGCCACCACAGGCTCGGTTGCCTGATCGACAGCGCCGCGATATCCGACGACGTGAGCGACACCTTCGTCGTCATACTCGATGCCGGAATCGCGATGTCGTGGCGAAACGGCACGCCGTTGCCGACGGTGCCGACGACGGTCGCGACGAGATCCGCGCCGGAGCCGTTGTCCAGCTCGAGATCGAGCCGCAACTCGGCGCGCGACAGGTCGGTGGACAGCGTGTGCGCGACGTTGATCGCCGCGATCCGCACCGCGCCGGTCGTGAACCATGCCACTGGCTGCCAGATGCCGAGTTCGCGATCGGGGATCGTCGGCAGCCAGTCCCAGCCCGCCGAGCAGAAGAAGGTCGGCCCGTTCTTCAGCGTGACGCCGGTCGGGCCGCCGTTGCGCCCGCCGCGCGTGACGCCGCTCGCGTAGCTCGGCAGCAGCGGCCCTTCCGAGAAATCCGGCTTGACGACGCGCACCGCGAGACCGGCCGCGCCGCCCGCTTGCGGCACCCGCTTCGAGACGTCGAACGCCCCCTGCTTGAACGCACCTTCGAGCCGGCCGACGGGCGCGCCGTTCAACCAGACCTCGGCGCAGTAGTTGACGCCGCCGAAGCGCAGCCACAGCCGCTGCCCCGGCTGCCGTGCGGGCGCCGTGAAGGTCGTCCGGTACCAGTAGTCGGTGTCCTTCAGCGTGTCGGGAATGGTGTCCGTGACGATGCGGCCGTAGAACGGGTCGGGATACTTGCCGTTGACGATCATGCTGTTCAGCACGGTGCCGGGCACCGTCGCCGGCGCCATGCCCGTCACGCCGGCCGCGCCCGACAGTTGCGCGCCGCCGGCGCCCGGCAGGCTGCTCGCCGGGGCGAACGTCCAGTTCTTCGTGAGATCCTGCGCGGCCAGCAGGCTGTGTTCGGGGTCGCCCGGCACGTCCGGCACGCCGGGCGCGACCGTCGCGGGGCCGTCGGTGCCGGGCGTGCCGGACGCGCCGGCGGGCGCATCCATGTCGCCACCGCAGCCGGCGAGCCAGCCCGTGCCGACCAGTGCGGCGCCATACGACAGGAATTTCCGGCGTTCTTTCGACGTCATGTGGTTGTCTCCCGGATGATGCCGCCATCGTCGTGGGCACGCGTGCGGTGCGAGACCATACGCGCGCCGATCACGTTCACTGCGCGCCGGCCCGGTGCATGCGCATCACCGTCGACGGACTGCCGGCCGTCATCTGCGTATAGTCGGCGTTCGGCCCGGACGGCGGCGTCAGGTTGTCGGCGGCTGCCCATTGCGTCGGCGCCGCCGACAGCGTGTAGCTCATCGTGCCGCCATTCGCGATCTTGCCCAGCGGCAGCCATGAGCCCGCGTAGTCCGCGCCGTTCACCTTCAGCGACTGGATATACGCAAACGACGGGTGCCCCGCACCGTCCATCGCCACCTGCTTGTCGCTTTCGAGCCGCAGCGTCTTGCCGTTGCCGAACCAGACGGTGATCCCGCTGAACTGCGGCGTGGACAGCGCGAGCCCCGCTTCCGACGGAATCACCGGGAACATGCCGAGTGCCGCCCACACGTACCAGCTCGACGTCGCCCCCATGTCGTCGTTGCCCGGCAACCCGTCGCGCGCGGTCGTGAACGCCTTCGACATGATGATCGGCAGGATGTACTGCGCACCGCTCGGCTGCCCGGCCCAGTTGTAGCCCCACGGCGACTGGAACGACGGTTCGTTGCCGATGTACAGGCCGGTGGACGATTCGCCGCCGTTCAGGTCGCCGGAGGCCGGCACGGTCGAGAACGGCGTCGTGACCGCAAACAGCGTGTTCAGCCGCGCGACGGCCGCCTGCTTGCCGCCGATCGCGTCGATCAGCGCGCTCCAGTCCTGCGCGAAGGTCCAGAAGTAGTTCGGCTCGGTCGATTCATGGAACGAACCCTGCACGAGCGTCCCCAGCGTGCCCGGCGCCGAGCCGGCCGGCGGCGCATTGCGCGCGGCGATCACCTTGTTCGTGTAGTCGAAGATGTTGCGCCACCACCCGGCCCGCGTGTACAGCGTGCCGATGTTGTCGGGCGTCACGCCGACCGACGGCGCGTTCAGCACGATGGCGGGCAATGCCTGCAGGAACGCGGCCGCGGAACGGTCGCTCAGCACGCGCTCGATGGTGGCCGAGGACGAGTGACCGTCGTCGCCCTGCGACAAGTAGTGGGCCGTCAGGAAGTTGGCGAGCCCCGCGGCGCTCGTGCGGTCGTTGCATGCGCTCGACGGATCGAACACCGACTGCTTCGTCAGCCGCGCGGCCGACACCAGATCGAAATCGGTCGCGCCGAACTTGTACGCGCCGGCGATCACGTTCAGCGCGTTGTCGCCGGCCATCGGCGTCGAATCGTCGCTGCCGTCGACCCAGTGCGGGAACGCGCCGCACTGAAGCCCGTCGACCACGAGCGACTGCATCATGTCGCTCGTTTCCTTTGGCGCGAGCAGCGCCAGCAACTGCGTCTGCGACCGGTACGTATCCCACAGCGAGAAGCCCGTGTAGTGGTTGCCCGCGCCGCCCTGCGATCCGTCCGTGCGCCGGAATGCGTAGTCGCCGACCTTTGCCGTCGCGCGCTGCGGAACGGTGCCGGTCTGGTCGACCGACGCCGGATAGCCGCCGCTCGCGTTCCTCGGCTGGCGCATGCTGCGGAATTCGCCGTTCGTGTCGCTGTAGAGCGTCGGCGTGCCGAACACGCGATAGAGCGCGGTGTAGAACTTCGTCAGGTTCGCCTTCTGCGTCGCGTTCAGCGATGCGGGCGCGGCGGCCTGGTCGATCTGGATCGTGTTGAGCCGGTCGTTCCACAAGCCGGACGCGTTGTTGCGCGCGTCGTCGAACGCGAGCTTTTCGCCTTCGGCTTTCAGGTTGGCCTGCGCATTCTGGATGCTGACGGACGAGACCCCGACCTTCACGGTGACGGTGCGGTCCGCGTCGGTCAGGTCGAATTGCAACGTCGCCGCCCCGTTGTTGACGGTATTCACCGCCGACGTGCCCGCCTGCTTGCGCAGCGGCTTGTCGAAGGTCGCGTAGAAATACACGGGCGCGTTCCACACCGTGCCGTACGGCGTGCAGAACGCCGGCGCGACGGCCTGCCCGCTCATCGACCTGCCGTCGCTCGCGAGCGCCAGCGCGACGTTGCTGGCGGTGACCTTCGTGCTGCCCGAATCGCTGTTGCCGTTCAGCTTCGCGTCGATCGAGAAGAAACCCTTGTCCTTGTCCGTGTACGTGAAGCGCGCGATGCCGGAACGCGCCGTCGCGCTCAGCTCCGTGACGATGCCGTTCGCGAGGCGGACCTTGTAGTACCCGGGTTCGGCCGTTTCATCCGCATAGCTGTACCCGATTCCGGTCGGCCGGCCGCCCGACGCGATCGCCTTCGCCGCATCGGACGGCAGCATCGCGACCGTGCCCTGCCCCGGGCACCCGACACCGCTCAGGTGGGTCACGCTGAAGAAGTCGATCGTGCCGCCCGCCCCGCCCGTCGACAGGTAGCCGCCCGAGCCGTTGAAGTTGTAGCGCGGCGTGTTGGGCCCGAAATTCACCATCCCGAACGGCACCATCGCGCCCGGGCTCACGTTGCCCGCGTAACCCGAGTCCGAGTTGACCTGCGTGCCGATGAGCGGGTTGACGAACCGGGTCAGCTGCATGTTGGTGCGCCTGGGCGGCGCCGGCTGATCGGGCTGCGACGGCCGGGACGGTTCCGGGGACGGCGGCACGGCCGACGGCGTGTCTCCCGCGCCGTTGCTGGCCGTCTGAACGCTGTTCACGTCGTCGCCGCCGCACGCGGCAAGCGCCGCGCAAGTCAGCGCGGCGACGAGCAAGAGTCGTGGATGTCTCATTTTTTCGTTTAGTACCGTTAATCAAAACGATTGTTCCGGCGCCGCGATCATCCGGCACGCCGCGCGGCTTGCGGCCCTGCGCGGCACATCGATGCCGCGCGGCGTGACGCCGACTTGCCTCCAGGCGACGTCACGCCGGCTCGTTACATGCGAATACCCCGCGACGATCGTTGCTGACGCAACCGTTGCCTCACCGCCCTGTTTCCGGGAACGTCACATCCTTCCCAGGGGCTTACAGTGCCGTAACGACTGTTTATTCACCACGAGAATTTTCCCGAATTTTCAGTTTGTTTAACTAAACAAACGGGCGTTAAGCAGATCGGGATACGCATCTCCGCCACTTGTTGCGTTGCAACGGCGGCGCACCGGGAGGTGCATTGACAGGCGCCCGGCGAACCCGGGCGCCGCATGAACGTGAAGAACTGGACGAACGGATGCCGTGCGCGTCAGCGCGGCAACGTCCGCAACGACGACGGCCCGCCCGTCAGCGCGATCCGCTTGCCCGTATCGCGCAGCTTGCCGCCTTCCACCGCATAGAACGCCAGCTGCCGCTCGACGTTGAACTGCACGATCACGTGCCGGCTGTCCGCGGTGAACACGATGCCTTGCGCGGCTTCGCCGCCGGGCACCTCGCTCACCTTCACGGCCTGCCCGTTACGGATTTCGAACAGCAGCACCTTGCCGATCTTGTGGCGGCCCGGATTGTCGGCCGTCAGGTTCGAACCGTCCATCGCCTGCACGGCGATCCACTTCCCGTCCGGCGAAATCGCGACGCCTTCCGGCAGCGACGGCACCGTCAGGTACTGGACCGTGCGGAACGGCACGCGCGACACGTCGATCAGCGCGACCGAATCGGCATCGCCCGCGAGCGTGCCCGTATAACCCGGCAGCCCGGCCAGCCCCACGTTGCTGACGACGGCCCAGCGGTTGTCGCTCGACACGTCGATCGTGTAAGGCGCGACGCCTGTGCTCAGGCGCGACCCGCTGTCGGTCACCTTGCCGTCGTCGACGTTCAGCACCGCGATGCCCTGCTCGTCGCGCAGCGACACGAGCGCATGCTTGCCGTCGTGCGTGAAGCTGATCCCGGCCAGCCGCTTCTTGCCGATCTTCAGGCTGCCGTCGAGCGTCACCTGCGTGCCGTCGATGCGAAGGATCGACACGCTGCCGTCGACGTTCGCGACGAGCGCGAGCTTGCCCGAGCGGTCGATCGCGATCCCCTGCGGATGCGTGCCGAGCTCGATGCGCGTGACCGACGGCGGCGCGGCGTCGAGATTCACGACCTGCAGGAACGTGTCGAACACGAGCTGCTTCGCGGCCGTGTCGTAGCGCGTCGGCGCGCCGACAAGCGCGAGCTTCGCGTCGGGCGTGATCGCGACGGCCTGCGGCGGCCCCTGGATGCCGTTCTCGAGGTCGACCTGCCGCGCGACCTTCGGCGGGAATGTGCTGGCGTCGAGCAGCGTCAGCGTGTCGGCGGGCGGCGACGCGAGATAGGTGTCGCGGCCCTCGACGCGCTGGTACTTGCCGTCGTTGCCGGACACGATCCAGTCGGCGGCGTGCGCGGCAACGGCCGTCGTGGCGAGCGTCAGCGCGGCGAGCAGGCGCGCGCTGCGCGGGCGGAAAGGATTCGAATGCATGGCGGTCGGTTCTCCGGATCGGTTGCGGATGCAATGGTTGGCTCGACCCTGCTGCTCGACGGGTCGAAACCACCGCATGATGCCCGAAAGCCGCCGAATCCGGCGTCCCGCACCCGGTTCGTTTCGGTCAACCCGTCCGTCGCGCGCCGGACGGCCACTCGCCGACGTCGTCGAGCGGATACACCGGCCGCGCCAGCCGCTCGTAGTGAAACAGCCCGTAGTCCGAACCCGTCACGCCGCGGCTGTCGCACTCGACCAGCGCGGCCGCGATCGGCACGAACACCGGCCGGCAATACATCCGCGATTTCAGCAGCAGGAAGCGTGCGCGGCGCGGATCGACGCCGACGCTCTCGAACACGCCGAGGTCCCACGGCTCCTGCGTACGCTCGGTGATGACGAGCGTGGCCGCGCCGATATCGAGCACGGCCGTGCGGCCCATGTACGCGCGCTGGCCCGTGTATGTCGGCCCCGTGATTACGTATTCGCCGTCGGTGAGCGCACGCACGATGCCGGTCGCGCGAAACGGCTCGCGCCGCACGCCGCCGTGCGACGGCAAGCGGTTGCCGACCGGCACCGTCACGGTCGCGCCGACTCCCGCGTCGATCAGCGCCGCGACGGCCTGCGGGTCGCACAGCGGCCCGCTGACGATGCCGTCGAGGCCCTGCGCGAGCGCGGCTTCGAGCAGGTCCATCGTGTCGCACGGGCCGCCCGACATGCAGTTGTCGCCGTGATCGAGCATCAGCACGGGGCGATCCGCGTCACGCGCGAGCGCCGCCGCCTGCGCGACCGATTCGGCGAGCGGCGCGCTGCGATAGACGAATTCGTCGCGCGCGTCCCAGATCTGCCGCGCGATGCGCTCGGCCGCCGCGTCGGCCGCGGCGCGGTCGCCGTCGGCCACCACCACGACGCTGATGCACGGCGCGGGAATGTCCGCGAGCGAGAAACCCGGAAGCACCGATACCGCGAGCATCCCGTCGGCCTCGGCCGCGCGCGCGGCTTCCACCGCGCGCTTCATCGCGCCTTCCGCGCTCGCGCTGCGCAGCGTCGACGTCATCAGCGGCGGCTGCCGCCACGCGAGCACGGGCCGCGCGCGACCGTGAAGCCGGTCGAATAGCAACCGCGCCGCATGCTCGCCCGTCTCGTACATGTCGACGTGCGGATAAGTCTTGAAACTGACGATCACGTCCGCGTGATCGATCATCTTCTGCGTGACGTTCGCGTGCAGGTCGAGCGCGACCGCGATCGGCGCATCGGGCAGCGCCGCGCGCACGCGTTCGAGCAGGTCGCCCTCGCCGTCCGCGCTCTGCTCGGCGACCATCGCGCCGTGCAGGTCGAGCATCACGGCATCGCAACCCGGCGCGGCCGCGACGATCGCATCGCAGATCGCCGCATACGCGTCGGCCGCGACCGGCCCGCTCGGGTTCGCGGCCGCCGATACGGGCGTGACGATCCCGGCGCCTTCACGCTCGGCCGCGTCGAGGAACGCGGCCATCGCGGTGCGCATCCCGCGATTCGCGCGATTCGCATCGTCGCCCCAGTCGGGGCCGTTGCGGCCGAACGCGGCGAGCGGCGTCGGCACCGGCGAGAACGTGTTGGTCTCGTGGTTCATCCGGGCGATCAGGATCTTCATCGTGTACTGCCCTCCACGTTCGCGGCCGTATCGCGTCGGCCCGCTGCCGTCTCCTTCACCCGCATCGTCGAACTCCCCTCAATCGATGAAACGATGAAACGACGCGGCACGCGCAGCGTGCCGTCGCCGGAATCGCGCCGCCGCCCGCCGGCTCGCTCGTCGCTTGTCGTCGCGAACCGGGGCAGGGGCGCGCGTCGCTCAAGCGTACCCCGTCGTGCCCTTCGTCTCCAGATATTCGACGAGGCCGAACTCCGCATACTCGCGTCCGTTGCCCGAACGCTTGTAGCCGCCGAACGGCGCGGCCGGGTTCCACGCCGGATAGTTGATGTGCACGTTGCCGACCCGCAGCCGTGCCGCGACCCGGCGCGCGCGCTCGAGGTCCTTCGTCTGCACGTATGCCGCAAGCCCGTAGACCGAATCGTTCGCGAGCGCGATCGCCTCGTCCTCGGTGCGGTAGGTCAGGATCGACAGCACCGGCCCGAAGATCTCCTCGCGCGCGATCGTCATGCCCGGCGTGACGTTGGAGAACACCGTCGGCTTCACGTAGAAACCGTCGCCGAGCCCGTCGGGCCGACCGGTACCACCGGCGACGAGCGTCGCGCCTTCGTCGATCCCGCACTGGATCAGCTGCTGGATGCGGTCAAACTGCGTGCGACTGACAACCGGCCCGATGCCCGTTTCCGTCGAACGCGGATCGCCGACGACGGTGCGCGCCGCCTCGTTGCGCGCCGCGACCTCGGCTGCGGCAAGGTGGTCGACATGCACGAACATCCGCGTCGGCGCATTGCACGACTGCCCGCTGTTGCTGAAGCAACTGCGCGCACCGCGCGTGACCGCATCCTCGATGTCGGCGTCGGGCAGGATCAGGTTAGGGCTCTTGCTGCCGAGTTCCTGGTGCACGCGCTTCACGGTATCGGCGGCCGCCTTCGCGACCTCGACACCCGCGCGCGTCGAACCGGTGAACGACACCATGTCGACCTCCGGATGCCGCGACAGCGCGTCGCCCACTTCGTGCCCGTAGCCGTGCACGAGGTTGAGCACGCCCGGCGGCACGCCGGCTTCGTGCAGGATCTCCGCGAACAGGATCGCGCTGAACGGCGCGATCTCGCTCGGCTTGAGCACCATCGTGCAGCCGGCGGCGAGCGCCGGCGCGACCTTGCACACGATCTGGTTGATCGGCCAGTTCCATGGTGTGATCAGCGCGCACACGCCGATCGGCTCGTGCGACACCAGCAGCGAATCGGTCTGCGTGCTGAAGCGGAACGACTGCAGCGCGCGAATCGTCTGCTCGAGGTGCGCGGTGCCGACCGCCGCCTGCATCGCACGCGCGAATGCGATCGGTGCGCCCATCTCCTGGCTGATCGTCCGCGCGACCTCCTCGTAGCGGCGCTGGTAGATCTCGAGCACGCGCCGCAGCAGCGCGACGCGCTCGCCCACCGGCCAGCGCGAATACGTGTCGAAGGCCTGCCGGGCCGCACCCACCGCGCGGTCGACGTCGGCCGCGCCGCCGATCCTGAGCTGCGCATACGGCCGCGCCGTGCTCGGGTCGATCACGTCGATCGCCTTCGCATCGGCCGGGTCGAGCCACTGGCCGTCGATATAGGACTGTTGTGACGTTCGCATCGAATGCTCCTGTGGTGACGGATGCCGGTGTCGCGCTCAGCGCGTCGCGCGCGCGAAGGTGTCGACGAGGATGTCGCGGATCTGCGCGACGAACCACACGATTTCGTCGCGCGACATCACGAGCGGCGGCGAGAACTGCACGATCGGCGTGCCTTCGTGGTCGACGCCCGCGCGGCACAGCAGCCCCGCGTCGAAGATCGCGGGCGCGAGCAGCGTCGACACGAACGCCTGCGCGCTGATGCCGGCCGCCCAGCGGCGCGCGGCCTTGTCGGTCACGAGTTCGAGCGAGTAGTGGTAACCGTCGCCGCGCACGTCGCCGACGCACGGCAGTTCGAGCAGGCCGTCGAGGGTCTGGCGGAACACCGCTTCGTTGCGTCGGACGTTCTCGAGCACGCCTTCGCGCTCCATGATCGCGAGGTTCGCGAGCGCGGCCGTGCACGCGACCGGATGGCCGCCGTATGTCGCGCCGTGCAGGAACATCTGCTGCGGGCCGTCGAGGATCGTTTCCACGACCGCGTCGCTCGCGATCACGCCGCCGAGCGGCACGTAACCCGATGCGATGCCTTTCGCGAACGTGATGACGTCCGGCTTCAGCCCGTAGCGCGCGGAGCCGAAATATTCGCCGAGCCGGCCGAACCCGCAGATCACTTCGTCGGCGACGAGCAGCACACCGTGCCGGTCGCAGATGTCGCGCAGCCCGGCCGTGTAGCCGGCCGGCGGCGTCAGGCTGCCGCCCGCGTTCTGCAGCGGCTCGACGACGATCGCGGCGACGGTATCCGGGCCTTCCTGCACGATCAGAGATTCGATCTCGTCGAGCAGATGGCGCGTGAACTCCGCTTCCGTCTCGCCCGCCGGGCGCCCGTAGCGCTTCGTGTTGCCGACATGCCGCACGCCCGACATCAGCGGCTCGAAATGCTTGCGGAAGTTCGTCATCCCGTTCAGCGCGAGCGCGCCGAACGACGTGCCGTGATACGCGACACGCCGCGCGATGAACTTGCGCCGCTGCGGCTCGCCGCGCGACTGGTGATACTGGCGCACCAGCTTGATCGCCGCTTCGTTCGACTCCGAGCCGCTCGACGTGAAGAACACGCGGTTCAGCCCGTCCGGCGCGAGCGTCGCGAGCTTGTGCGCGAGCGTGATCGCCGGCTCGTGGCCGACACCCCAGTTGGTCGCGAACGGCAGCCGCACCATCTGCTCGCGGATCGCGTCGCCGATTTCCGCGCCATGGCTGTAGCCGACCTGCACACAGTACAGCCCGGCCAGCGCATCGAAGTAGCGCTTGCCGTGGCGGTCGACGAGCCAGCAGCCTTCGCCGTGGTCGAACACGGTCAGCGCGTGGTCGCGATACGCATCGGCGTGCGTGAAATGCATCAGCAGGTGGCGCTTGCCGAGCGCCTGCAGGTCCGCATCGAGATTGACGTCAACAGCGTTCATGGTTCACTCCTCCTTCAGGGTTTCAGGTCCGGCGCGGCGCGCCCGATCATTCAGTTCATCGACAGTGTCGGCGCCGGGCGCGTGAAGCCGCGCGTCAGCCATGCGAGCTGGCAGAGCCCGAGCACGAGCCAGCCGATGCCGACGTAGAACGTCTGGCGCGACAGCCCCGACCAGAGCCACACGTTCATCGCGAAGCCGAGCGCCGGCATCACGCCGAACGTGATCCAGCCCGCGAAGCGGCGATGCTCGGCGCGGCACAGATAACTGCGCATCACGCACAGGTTCACGACCGCGAATGCGACGAGCGCGCCGAAGCTGATCATCGTCGACGCGAGATCGAGCGTGACGAACAGCGCGGACAGCGACACGGCGCCGACCGCGAGCGTCGCGCGCACCGGCGTGCGCAGCCGCGCATGCAGGTGGCCGAACACGCGTTCGGGCAGCACCCGGTCGCGGCCCATCGCGAACAGCACGCGCGTCACGCTCGCCTGCCCGGCCATCGCGCTCGCGAAACAGCCGGCCACGTACACGGCGACGAAGAACGCCGACAGCGTGCCGCCGCCGATGCGCCGCATCAGCTCGAGGCTGGCCGAATCGAGATCCTTGAATGCGTGCCAGTCGGGAAACACCACCTGCCCGACATACGCGATCAGCATGAACAGCACGCCGCTCGCCAGCGTGCAGAGCAGGATCGCGCGCGGCACCGTACGCTTCGGCTCGCGCGTTTCCTCCGACAGCGTGGTGACCGCGTCGAAGCCGAGGAAAGACAGGCACAGGATCGCGGACCCGGCGAAGATCGCGCGCGCATCGCCCGACGACGGCAACGCGACGGCCATCGACAGTCCCTCGCCTGCCGCGACCCGCGCCGATGCGATGACGAAGATCGCGATGAACACGAGCTGGCTCGCGATGAGGATCAGGTTCACGCGATTGACGAGCCGGATGCCGACGATGTTCAGCCCCGTGATCAGCGCGATGCTCCCGACGATCCACACGCTGGCCGGCACCATCGGAAAAATCTGCTTCATGTAGATGCCGATCGCGAGGTAGCTGATCATCGGAATGAACAGGTAGTCCATCAGCAGCGCCCAGCCGACCATGAAGCCGGCCGACGTGCCGAAATTGCGGCTCGCGAACGTATAGGCGGAACCGGCGCTCGGCATCAGCCGCGCCATGTGGCCATAACTGCGCGCGGTGAACAGCATCGCGACCAGCGTGACCGCATACGCGGCCGTCAGGTGCCCGTTCGTCTCGCTCGTGACGAGCCCGTAGGTCGTGAACACCGTCATCGGCAGCATGTACGCGAGGCCGAAGATCACCAGCGTCGCGAGGCCGAGCAGGTGCGGCTTGCGGCGTTCGTCCGCGTCGCCGCGAAACGCATGTGCGGCGAAGTCCTGCGTCGCGGCGGCCGATGCGTATCGACCGGGGCTGTCGTTGTCCATGCTGTCCTCACGTAGGTGGCGTTCACGGCTTCAACACTCGTTCGCCCGGCACGGCCGGCGGCGCACGACTGGAAGAAAGTGTGGTGCGCCAAAAATTCCGCCACGAATGAGAAATGCGGACGTAATCGGGGGATATTTCCGGACACCCCGCCGCGTATCGCGCCGGCGCGTCATGCATGGTGCTGTGCCGCACTGGCGTTTTGCGGACATTCCGGCTATGTTCTACGCGACCCAGTCGCCCCGTCAGCACCATGGACACTCGATCTCATCGAAACCAGAGCCGGGCCGAGCGCAGCCTGCGTTCGTCGCTCGGCCTCGCGCGCCCGGCCGGACGCCAGGAGGACATTCCCGCCACCGTCCACGCGATCGCGGTCGCGCTGGACGAGTGCCGCGTGCGGCATATCGACGGTGCCGCGCTGCTCGAAGGCACGGGGCTCGGCGCGGACGAAGTCGCGTCGCCGAACCTGCACGTGAATCGCGGCCAGGAGCAGCGCTGCTTCCACAACCTGCTGCAGCGCAGCGGCGTGCCGTCGATCGGGCTGTCGATCGGCGCGCGGCTGCACGTATCGACACTCGGACTCGCCGGCTACGCGATGCTGATCAGCGGCTCCGTCATGCAGGCATTCCGGTGCATGAGCCAGTTTCCGCTGTTCATGGGCCTGTATTTCGACGTGCGTATCGATGCGCATGCGGACGGCATGAGCGTGACCATCAGCCGCTACAACGGCGAGCCCGATCTCGAGGTGTTCCAGGTCGACATGTGCCTGTCGAGCCTGCGCCTGATCGTGTCCGACCTCGTCGGCAAGCCGGTCTGGCCCGCGCAGGTACAGCTCGCGCGCCGCACGCCACGCAACGCGGCCGACTACACGCGCCACTTCGGCTGCAAGGTCGCGTTCAATGCCGGTGACAACCGGCTCGTGTTCACGTCCGTGAACGGCACCGAGATGCCGCTGCTCGCGAACGAAGTCAGCTTCAATGCGCTGCACGGCCAGTGCGAGGCGCTCGAACGGCAGTGGGCCGCGTCGGTCGGCACGCGTTTCGCCGATCGCGCGAAGGAGCTGATGGCGCGCGACCTCGCGCGTTTCAAGTCGATGACGTCGCTCGCGAACGCGCTGCACCTGACGGAGCGCACGCTGCGCCGTCGGCTCGACAAGGACGGCCTCACGTTCCAGTCGCTGCTCGACGACGTGCGCCGCGACGAGGCGGTGCGGATGCTCGACGATCCGGAGCTGACGGTCGCGGCCATTGCGGAACGTCTCGGCTACAGCGAGCCGCGCAGCTTCCGCCATGCGTATCGACGCTGGACCGGGCACCCGCCGCGCGCCGGCGCCGAGTCGGACACGTAACGCGCCATGGACGCCGGGTTGAAAGGCGCGCAGCACAAGCCTTCGCGCCATCCGGCCACGAGCGGGATTCATTGACGGCATCGGTCATTCCCGCACACGTCATGCATGACCTGCGTCTGCATGGCGTCGCGTTCGAGATGGCGGTTATCGTCCGGGTCGACTCAAGTAGAATGCGCGCAACCATCAAGCCGAGCGGGGCCACGCTTCCATTCCACTCGCACCGGCGCAACGCGAACAAGACGACACGAAACTGCGCAGCGGCATCCGCGGCCGCGCCGCCCCATCCGGGCGCGCGCCACCGCGACGATCGCCCGCCGACGAAGCCTCCATGAGCAAACCGATCCTGTACCTCCTCGCCGGCAACGGCAGCGCGGCCGACTGGTGGGACGACACGCTGCCCCACTTCCGCCATTACCGGCCCGTGCCGCTGGAACTGCCGGGCTTCGGCGACAACCCCGCGCCGCCCTGCGAAGATCTCGCCGCGTATGCGCAAGCGCTGCTGGACGCGACCGAACCGGGCCACGCGATCATGGCGGTCGGCGTGAATGCGCTGCTGGTGCTGCACGCATTGCTACGGCGCCCCGGCCACTTCGGCCGCAGCGTGCTGCTCGCGCCCGTCGGCGCATTTCTGTGGGAACGGCGCCTGCCGAAACTGATGGCGCCGAAACCGCTGCGCAAGACCATTCACTGGCTGCTCGCGCACTACCCGGCGCTGTTCGCCCGCAAGTTCTCGAACCTGACCTGGACACGCACGCAGTACCGCCGCATGGGCGCCGGCTACGCGCGCTGCCGCGCGTTCCTGCCGCACTGGGATCTCGTGCGCGCCGATACCGCGCTGCCGCTGCTCGAGTGGGTCACCGATCGCATCGAACTCGTGTGGGGCGACCAGGACGCCGTGCTCGGCGTGCGCCAGGCCGCCGCATGGTCGGCCATCCTCGCGCGCGCCGAGCTCACCGTCACGCTGCAGGCCGGCTGGGGACACTATCCGTGGATCGACGCACCGGCGGCATTCGCGCAGTGGCTCGAAGCGGGCGACGCCGGCTTCGTCGCGCACACCAAGGGCGGGCGCCTGGCGCTGGCGACGATGGCCGGCCTGCCCGTGCCGCCCGCGCTGTCGCTGACCCGCGCCGACGATCCGCGCCTGCCCGGCTTTCTCGCGAGCCAGCCCGACGCCGAGTGGGCGATCCGCTCGTCGAGCCATGGCGAAGACCAGGCCGATGCGGCCAACGCGGGCCTGCACACCACGTTCCTGCGCGTACCGGCCTCGCAGGCCGCCGCGCGCGTGGCCGAGCTGCTCGACGGCGGCCTCGAGGAAACGGTCGTGCAGCGCTTCATCACGCCCGTGCTGTCGGGCATCGCGTTCGTGCGGCATCTCGCGGTCGAAGTCGAATGGGTGGAAGGCCACCTCGAATCGCTCGCCGACGGCCAGGCCAGCCCGCAACGCGCGATCCTGTCGCGGCTCGGCGAGCCCTGGCAGCGCGGCACGTTCCCGGGCGCGCACGGCCTGGGCGCGACGCAACTGTGGACCTTCCTGCAACGCGTGCTGCGCGCGTTCCACTACGTGCCGGGCGATGTCGAATGGGCGTGGGACGGCACGCAGCTGTGGCTGCTGCAATATCGCCCGATCAGCAGCTACGGATGGCACCGGCACCTGACCGCCGCGAACATCGCCGAGATCCTGCCGCCGCAGCCCAGCCGGCTGGTCGAGTACGCACAACGGCGTGCGGCCGGCAGCATCCCGGCCATCATGGCGCGCTGGGATGCACGCGTATTGCAGGACAACGAACCATTCACCGCGCTCTACGGCGGCGCGTCGTACATCAACAACGACCTGTTCCTCGCCCGTCTCGCCGACTGGGGCGTATCGGCCGGCAACTACAGCGGCGAGATCGGCGGCGCGACCCCGCCGCTGCGCTGGCGCCCGCTGCGGCTGCTGCGTTCGCTGCCGGTGTTCTGGCGCATGCTGCGCGCCGCACGCGGGCATCTGCCGACGCTCGAACGCGGCCTGCAGCGCTTCGACCGGGAACTCGCGGCGCTCGTCGAGCAACGCGCCGACGGCCGGCAGCTGGCCGACTGGTTCACGCGCTTCTACGTGTTCGTCGTACAGGGCAACCTGTGCATCGCGTCATCGCTGGCGAGCAGCGGCGGCGCGCTCTGGGGCCGTCCGCCGACCGCGTATGGCCAGCTCGAGAACAGCCCGCATCGCCTGCCGTGGGAAACCGATCCGGGCACCGCACGGCCCGCGCCCGCCGATCTGCCGTTGCAGGCGTTTCCCGACTGGCCGCTGCCCGTCCGCGTGCTCCACGCGCTCGGCGCGCCCGGCATGCGCGGCTGGTATCTGCAGGTGCGCGAGTGGTATCGCGACAACCTGATGCGCGTGTTCTTCCGCCTGCATCACGCGATGCCGGCCGCCGACCGCGACGCATGGTTCGCGCCCCATCCCGATCGCCGCGAACGCAACGGCAGCTTCTGGCAGGACGGCAGCGAAGGCACCGACGAGGCGGCCGGCTTCATGATCTATCCGGGCCACACGCAAGGCGTGCTCGGCCGCGACATCCTGCTGGAAGACACGCTCGACCCGGGCCGGCACGCGCAGTACCAGGCCGCGCGTGCGGTGATCGCGCGCATGGGCGGCCGGCTGTCGCACGGCGCGACGCTGCTGCGCGAACTGCGCAAGCCGTCGGCCGTGCTGCCGCGCGTCGACGCGGCGTGGATCGGGCGCGAGGTGCGGCTCAGCGACGGCCGGCTGACGCTGGTCGACTAGGCGCGACGCGGTTGCCGCGGGCCCCGGCGTGTACTCAGCGCACCGGCGTGCGGAGTTTTCCGTCGACCTTCAACGTACGCCGGTCGTGCGCGGCTTCGTATTCGACCGTCTGCGCCGGTGTGACGGCGCCGTAGGAACGGCCGTTCACGTAGACGATGCCGTCCCGCAGCTCGATCCGGTCGCCGTTGATCGTCGCGGTGGCCCGTTCTCCCTGCAGCACCGCGCCCGAGCAACCGGCGGTCGAAAAGCTGCGCACCGACGTGCCCGGCATCGCGGCGATCCCGCCCTGATCCGCCGCATGCGCCGCGCTGCAGGGCGGCGCATCCATGCTGCCGGCCGCGTGAACGGTACCGGCACCGATCCCGCATCCGGCAAGCAACGCAATCGTCATCGGCTTCAGATTGTTCATGGTGGGCTCCGTTGTCCGCCGCCGCGGATCGATGACCGGCCGACACCCGTGCTCGCATGACGGGGCGTCCGGATGCATCGAGTATGCGTCCGGTTCGCGGCACTCCGCCATCCGCGCCAATACCACTCACCGCCCGCCCATCCGTCCCCGTGATCCGCGCCGACGCCGGCCCCGCAAGCACCGCTCGGCACGACGCGTCCTGATGAAAATCTGCCTTGATCAAGTTGCGACCCGCAACTATTATTGATTGCGATCCGCAACCTTTCCGGGCTGACCATGGACCTCATCGACGCTCCCGCCAAACCTCGCGAAGCAACCATCCTCGAGCTTCGCGACTTCTCCCGCAAACTGGTTCGCGAGCTCGGCTTCATGCGCGCGACGCTGGCCGACAGCGACTGGGCGCCTTCGGCGGTTCACGCGATCCTCGAGATCGGGATGGCGCCCGGCATCAACGCCCGCGATCTGGGCAACATCCTGCGGCTGGACAAATCGAACACGAGCCGGCAACTCGCGCGGCTCGAGGCGGCCGGCATCGTCGAACGGCGCGTGTCGAGCGACGATGCTCGCGCGACCGAGCTGTACCTGACCGCCGACGGCAAGAAGCTCCAGAAAAGAATCGACGCGTTCGCGACGGATCAGGTGTCGAATGCGCTGCGCCGCATGGTGCCGGCGGATCAGCAGGCGCTGCTGCGCTCGCTCGCGCTGTATGCCGATGCGCTCGCGCAGGACAACGCCGCCAGGGCAAGCGCCGCGACACCCGATGCGCCATCGATCCGCGAAGGCTACCAGCCGGGCTGCATCGGCGATATCGCGGGCCTTCACGCGCGCTTCTACTCGGAACACTGGGGATTCGGCGCCTTTTTCGAAAAGCGGGTGGCGACCGAACTGGCCGAGTTCGCCGGTGCGCTGCCGGCCGACGGCAAGGCGCTCTGGCTGTGCCAGGAAGACGGACGCACGCTCGCGTCGCTCGCGATCGACGGCGACCCGGCAACGGGCGTCGCGCACCTGCGATGGTTCATCGTGAACGATGCGTTGCGCGGCTCGGGCATCGGGCGCCGGCTCATGACGGAAGCCATGCGCTTCGTCGACGCGCAGCGGTTTCGCGAAACCTATCTGTGGACGTTCAAGGGCCTCGATTCGGCACGCCACCTGTACGAGTCGTTCGGCTTCGTGCTGACGAGCGAATCCGCGGGCACGCATTGGGGCACCGAGGTGGTCGAGCAGCGCTTCAGCCGGCCGGGGCCATCCGGCGGCTGAGGGTCGACGGGCCGTCTGCGCCGCGACGCCCTTCATGGTTTCTGACTGCCTTTGCGACGACCGTTCCGGCGCGATTCGCGCTGTAGGCCGTCGAATATTCTCATCACTTGACGCGCGTCATGGCCGCTCGAGCCGCGTCGCGTGCGCGGTTCATCCGTTATCGCGATCACGCCGAACGCCTGCATCGGCCTGCGAATCACTAGGGAAAATCCTGAGACATCCTTACAGCGATTTCCCTGATGATTCACGGAAGCGTCATGTTTCGGCGATCCGGCGGTCCGCCAAGCTTTCAGTTCGTGTCTCGAAACCGATGACGCATCGCGGCAAATTCGATGACCGCGGCCTGAAACGGCAGTCGCTGGCGAATCGTCAGGTGTTCAATACTTTCAACAACCCGGTCGAGAGTAAACGTGAGATTCCGTGGCCCGCTGGTGCGGTGGAGACGAGGCGATGCGCGAAACCTGCGCGCCGCGATCGCGTCCACCGACGACCGTGGTGACGGCTGGCAAAGTCCTCGCCTGCATCTGTCGATCTACACCATCCTGTCCTGCCGCTCCGTTCGCCGCCACAACGCCGTCGCCGCACGTGCGTACGTCGCGATCCATACCGACGACGTGGCCTCGCTGCTGCCTTAGCGCTTCACCCCTTTCCCTGCATCCGTTCGACCTGCCCGCCGTGTCGCCCGACCGGTGACGGAATCCGCTCGCGCTTCGTTTCCGTGTGAGCCGGCCCGCAATCGAACGGACTCCTGATCGTCGTGCACCGTGCTCGCTCACCGCGAGCGGTGCTCGCGCACGCCCGCTTCATCCGATGAACCGTCGCGCACCGGCCCGCGCATTGCGGATCGACACGCGCGCTGAAAATGGAAGACTTCGTCATGCGAATCCGCACGCTTGCCCGCAGCATTGCAACCGCCGCCACCCTGTCGGCCGCCGCGTCCGCCGTCACGACCGCCCACGCGGCCGGTGAACTGAACATCTACAACTGGTCCGACTACATCGCACCGGACACGGTCCCGAACTTCCAGAAGCAGACGGGCCTCCACGTCCGCTACGACAACTACGACAGCGACGACACGCTGCAGGCGAAACTGATGTCGGGGAATTCCGGCTACGACATCGTCGTGCCGACGTCGAACTACATGGCCAAGCAGATTCAGGCGAGCGTCTACCAGCCGCTCGACAAGTCGAAGCTGCCGAACCTGTCGAACCTCGATCCACTGCTGATGAAGATGGTCGCCGACGCCGATCCGGGCAACCAGTACGGCGTGCCATGGGCCTACGGCACCGACGGCATCGGCTACAACGTGCAGGCCGTGAAGAAGGCGCTCGGCGACAAGGCGCCGGTCGACAGCTGGGCGCTGGTGTTCGATCCGGCCAACATGGCGAAGCTCAAGAGCTGCGGCGTGTCGTTCCTCGACCAGGCCGTCGACGTGTTCGCGGCCACGCTGCAGTACATGGGCAAGGACCCGAACAGCACGAACCCGGCCGACTACCGCGCGGCGTACGAGGTGCTGAAGAAGGTGCGCCCGTACATCACGCAGTTCAACTCGTCGGGCTATATCAACGATCTCGCGAACAACGACCTGTGCGTGTCGTTCGGCTATTCGGGCGACGTCGGCATTGCGCACCGCCGCGCCGCCGAAGCGAAGCGTCCGTACGAGATCCGCTTCGCGAATCCGAAGGAAGGCGGGCTGCTGTGGTTCGACATGATGGTGATCCCGAAGGATGCGCCGAACCGCGACGCCGCGCTGAAGTGGATCAACTACCTGCAGGATCCGAAGGTCAACGCCGGCATCACCAACGCGGTGTTCTATCCGACCGCGAACAAGGCCGCGCGCCAGTACGTGAAGCCCGCGATCGCGCGCGACCCGTCGGTGTATCCGGCCGACGAGGTGCTGAGCAGGATGACGCTGCTCAAGCCGATGCCGCCCGAGATTCGCCGGTTGCAGAACCGGCTGTGGGCGCAGTTGAAGACGGGGCGTTGAGCATGGCCGCGTGACGTGACGCGACCCGATCCGGTGCCGCGCTTCCGGCCGTCCGGACGGAATTGCATACGGCGCCGACGCGCACGTGCTCGCGTCATTGCGGCAGATGTTCGACCCATACGCGACGTCGCCCGACCTGCCGCACGGCCGGCGACAGCAGGAACCGGCCGCGTCGCGCGGACGTCGAGACGAAACCGCTCGACGCCGTTCGACGCGCTATCGCGACACCCGCTCCGCCGAAAACGCGTTTTCCACGAACCGGATCACGTCGTCGAGCGACGACGTGCACGTGGCGCCCGCCGCGAGCGCGCGAAACGCCCCCTCCGGCCCGAAGCAGACGAGCGGCTTGCGCCAGCGCCGCGCGAGCGCAATCTCCTCGGCCGTGCCGTGCCCGCCCGGCAGCGCGACGATCAGGTCGCTGCTCAGCACGTTCACGTAGTTGCGGTTGATCGTGTGCGGCTCGGCATCCGGCTCGCGGCGCGGCAGCGGCGTGAGGATCGGGATGTCGACGAATGGATGCGGATAGCCGTCGAGCGGCACGAAGCCCGCGAGCGGATCGGCCTGCGTCGGCAGGATGCCGATCGATCGCCCGGCCCGCCCGGGCACGCCGGCGAACGCCCGCGCGACCGCCAGCATCACGCCCTGCCCGCCGCCCGTCAGCAGGTTGAAACCGGCCTGCGCGAGCCATGCGCCGAGCGGCTCCGAAAACGCGAGCCACGGCTCCTTGCCCGAGCCCATCACGCCGATCGTCCTGTTCTTCTGCTGCATCGTGGTTTCCGGAGAAGTGGTTGGATTGCGCGCGCTCGCCGCGCTCATTCGAGCTCGACGCCCTTGAGCTCGGGAATCAGGAACAGCGTCGCGACCATGTCGAGCACGTAGAGGCCGGCGAGCATCGCGATGGCCGTCTGGAACGAATAGTGCGCGGCAAGCGCGCCGACCGCGACCGGGCCGAAGCCGCCCACCGCGCGGCCGATGTTCCACAGCACGTTCTGCGCGGTTGCGCGTGCGGCCGTCGGATAACCCTCCGACATCAGCGTCCCGTAGCCACCGACCATCCCGTTGACGAACATGCCCATCAGCGCGCCGGCCCACAGCATCGCCGTGGGGTCCGACAGCTGCGCATACGCGATGACCGTCGCCACCGCGCCGAGCTGGTACAGCAGGAACGTCGGCTTGCGCCCGATGCGGTCGGCCAGCTGCCCGAACACCCAGACGCCGATCATCATCCCGACGACCGTCACCGCCGCCCACACCCCCGACTTCGTCAGCGAGAAACCCATCTGTTTCGACAGGAAGGTCGGCAGCCAGATCATGATCCCGTAGTAGCCGAAGTTCTGGACCGAACACAGGATCACGATGCCGAGGCTCGTGCGCGCGGTGCGGCCGTCCGCGACGAGCAGGCGGAACGCGTTGGCCTTCGGCTGCGCCGCGCGCTGCACGAACGCCTCCGGCTCGTGCAGCTTGTTGCGCATCGCCCACGCGAGCAGCGCGGGCAGCACGCCGACCAGGAACATCCCGCGCCAGCCGATGTGCAGCAGCAGGAACGGCGTCAGCAGGGCAGCCAGCAGCACGCCGGCCTGCCAGCCGAGCGCGACGTAGCACGACACGCGTGCGCGTTTGCTGGCCGGCCACGCTTCCGCCGCGAGCGCCATGCCGATCCCGAACTCGCCGCCCAGCCCGATGCCCGCGATGGTGCGGTAGACGAGCAGATCCCGGAAGCCCTGTGCGAACGCACACAGCCCGGTGAATACCGCGAACAGCAGGATCGTCCAGGTCAGCACGCGCACGCGCCCGTAGCGGTCGCTCAGCGCACCGAACAGGATGCCGCCCGCGACGGCGCCGATCAGCGTCCAGGTGACGAGCGCGCCGCCCTGCCCGGGTGTCAGGTGCAATGCCGCCGTGATCGCCGGCAGCATGAAGCCGAGGATCAGCAGGTCGAAGCCGTCCATCGCATAGCCGATCGCCGATCCGGCCAGCGCTTTCCACGCGTACGCGCCGACCTGCTCGACGCGCGGGGCCGACGGGCCGCCGAGCGTCGGAGATTTCATGTTTGCTGCCATGGTGTCCCGCCACGATTGTCCGGCGACATTCTAAGGCCTGTGCCCGCGAACGAAGGGCCGGCAGGTCGGCCCGTGGCGAGGGTCCGCGCGCGCCGGCGCCCGCCTGCGGGACGACATGGCGGCAACCTGCGGGTCATGAACGGGAGAGTAAAACGGCGGGCCGGTGTCGGCGGTGAAGCCGGCGACGTCGCGGCCAGGCCGGACACCGGACGAACGACTACGTGGGGAGAGCGGGTTGCCGGCCGGCCCGCTTGCGCGAGCCGGAGGGCGCCGGATGGTCCGGCGGCCTGGCCGGCTTCAGCCCTGGTCGTCTCCGGGCCACCAGGTCTTGGCCTCGCGGTCGACGGCGAGCGCCTCGAGATCCTTGCCTTCGAGCCATTTCGGCCGCGGGCCGCGGCCCGACCATGAGCGGCCGGTCGTCGGATCGTAGTACTTGGCAGGTGCCTTGCGTTTTCGCTGGACGATATAACCGAGCGCGCTCAGCACTTCCTGCTGCGAAATTCCCAAAAGCTCGACCTGTTCCTTGAATGCCGCGAGCGCGGCCTGCTTCTCCTTCTGCTTCGCATCCGACAGCTTGATATTCAGGTCCCGAAGTTGTGCTTCGAGTTCCTGCAGGGCCTGGGTCATGTATTCATCCTCTGTGGGCATGTTTTCGCAAAAAGCTCCGATGGCGGAACCTACCACGAAGTTCCGCCGATGGGTGCTGTCAAATAGATGTATCGTTTGCCTGAGCCGGCGTGGCTTGCGCGATACGCACTAAACGACGTCGCGCGTCAATCGATGACAGACTGAACCAGCCCGGCGACGCACAGCCCGCCCGCATACGAAGGCACGGGCGAACGACTGCGGCAAGTAAGCGCCACACCAGGCACTGGCGCGGCATGGCGCGAATGATAGCAGTGCACGGCATCGCGATGCAGAAGTCGTCGGCCGGCGTCGATCCGAACCCGGCCGCTTTTTGGTCGCTTTTCGGCCGCTCGTCGGTCGCTTTTCGGTCGCTTTTCGGCCGCTTTTCGGCCGCTTACAGACCGACTTCGCGGGCGTCCCACGCGATCCTGTCGAACAGCGCGCGCAGCTTCGCGCCGCGCGCCGCGTTCAGCGCGGCCGCATGCGCGACGCGCCCGGCGAGATGCGCGCGGAAGTCCGGACGCGCATCGCGATTCTGCGACGCCGGCCCGCTCCGGATGCAGTTGGTCAGGATGGCCTTCAGGAGATCGAACTCATCGCGCGCCAGGTTCGGATGACGATTGACGACCACGCCGGCGAGTTGCTGGCGCATGCCGCGCCGCATCACGCGCGTCTTGCGCAGGTGCAGCGCAAAGCCCTCCTCGAGCGCGATCGCAGCCACGCGCACCTGCAGCCGCTCGACGTCGCGCGCCAGCGCGCCGCCGCCGGAAAATGCGAGATCGTCGGCATAACGCGTGTAGGTTGCAGCGAGCGAACGCGCGAGCGCGGCAAGCCGCATGTCGAACCGGAAGGCGCTCAGGTTCGCCAGCGCCGGCGACGTCGGCGCCCCCTGCGGCAGATGCCGTTCGCGATAGCGCTGGCGGCCGATCCAGTCGAACCGGTCGCGCAGGTCCGGCGCGAGCAGCCGCGCGGACGGTACGCGATTGGTGCACATCCCGGTGAGCGTGCGCGCGACTTCGGCCGGGTACCCGAGCGTGACGAACAGCGCGTGAATGCGCGCGGCGCGTATCGATACGAAGAAATCCGCGAGGTCGAAACGGACGACGACATCGCGATCGGCATGCGGCGCCGCGAACGACACGATCCCGTGCCCCTTGCGAAAACCGTGTACCGCATCGTGTGGCGCAATGCGGTCGAGCAGCCCGTGCAGGATGCGGCGCTGCGCTTCGCGCAGCCGCCCCTTCGGGATCTCGACCAGGCGGCACCCGCCGCTGCGCTTGTCGTGCGCCACGTACGTGTAGTGATGCAACGGCGTGGCGCCGCTGCGCGCGTTGACGCGCCAATGGTCGGACAGCCAGTCGAGTTCCGGCACGCGCACGCCGAGCCAGTCGGCGAGATCGCCGGGCGTCGCCCATTGCGGCACGTCGCAACCGGCCAGCGGCGCCGGCAACGGCTGCTGGACGAGCGGCCGCCGCACGACGCGGATCGCGGCGGGCCGGTCGCTGCCGTACCACGCGAGCACGAACGGCGGCGCATCGGCGAGGTGCGCCGCAAGCGCATCGATGTCGACGTCGGCCCAGCGTGCGCCGAAGCGCACGAGCGCGGCATCCGCGACTTCGTGCGTCCACGTCGGCGCGCCGCCGAGCACCGCCGCCATCCGGGACAGGACGCCGGCACGTTCGGGCGCACCGGCCAGCATCGCCTCGGCAATCGTGCGGGTGGTTTCGCGCAGGGATGAAGACATGGAAAAGGATGGGCGGGACGATGAGCCAACGTGACGGGTACTGCGAGGAGTCACGTTGCGCAACGCGCAACGGCGCTCCTTGCGACGCATCGGGATGTCGATCTGATCCACGGGGTAGCCCCGTAGTCCTGGAACATCGGCTGCCTGTTCCGGGCGTGAGCTTGACCCACCGGCCCGCGATGCGACTTTAAAGGCCGCGAACGCGGCGTGTCAAACCGGGGCGATCCGGCGCCGTCGGATCGCGACGACCGACCTACGCGCGCCGGGAAAACAGTTCGCGGTACGCGATCGGCGCGACGCCGACGCCGGCCATGTTGTTCAGCATCGTGGCCCAGGTCGCGTTGTCGACGCTGACCGGAAACGACCGCACGCGGTTGGCGAGCAGCCAGAAGGTGCGCGTCATGCCGTTGCTCATCGCGACTTCGTACCCGCCTCCCTCGATCCAGTAGCCGACCGGCGGCAGCGCCACCGGTTCGAGGCGGCCGGCCCGGAACGCGGCGGCGGCCGACGCGTACTTGCTGTCGAGCGGCATGACGCGCCGCGGCACGCAGTCCTGCGAGTTCGGCTGCGGGAATCTCGGGCTCGTGCCGAGCCACAGGCCGTAGAACGTCTGCGCGTCGAGATGCACGACGTAGCGCTCCGTTTCGGCGGGCGTCGCCGCCATGTAGCAGTCGGCCTGGCCCGGAACGGCGACGCGCCACATCGCGCGCTGCGCGCTGAGGTCGACCAGTTCGCTCGCCTGCGGCCGCGGGCGGATGGGAGACGGTCGTCCCGCTTCGCGCAGGTCGCGCGCGCGATCGAGTCCGATACGAAGACGTGTCAGCATGGGCCCTCTCTTGCTCTCGTAATTTGTTCGAATGAGCCGGGGGGGCGGGCGAAACCATCGTCGCGTGTCGGCAAACCGTGTGTCCGGCGCCCCGGCGCTCCCGGTGTGCCCGGGAACCCGCGCAGTGTAGCGCCTTTCCGTTCGGGCACGAGTCGCTTCGTGCCAGGGATTCCTCCCGCGCTCGAACGATCGCCCCCCATGAACGGCCATGCGCTTCGCCTGCCGCGCCGGCACCACCATCGATCATCGCCTCAATATTCGCCGCCGATTATTTGAATATCGAAACAATCAAAAAATAAAAACAACACCACCCAGAATTCAATTAAATCAAATTCAAACAAAAAATTATCGAATTCCATTAACGATAAATTAATTCGATTGGCGCCCTCAAATCCAAATAAATAGTCTGTGTTGTGCGCCGCAACACCGCGATTCAAAAATCAAAGAGGTAACGGAGGCGCAGCACGAATCTTTTCATTCGTGCTTGGTCACAAAGTTCCAGCTTGCCAGGCCCCGTTGATTTCCAGACGCTTGCGAATCAGCAATCCGGAAGGACAGACATGTCTTTCCGGACGTGGCCGACGTCGTCAGATCGCATCATTTCATTCAATTCCAAAGGAAAGTCATGAAGAAGATTGCAACCGTGCTGTTTTCAGCACTGATGCTCGCCTCCACGTGCGCGTCCGCACAGGCGCTTTGCAAAGCCGGCAAGATCGACAAGATCGAAACCGACACCACCGGCAACCTGCTGGTGACGATCAACGACGGTGTCTACTCGTTCAGTGCCAAGGAAGTTTATTCGATTATTTACCAGGCATATTCAGAAAACAGAAATCTGTTTATCTATGGAAATAATTGCGCGAATGGTTCGCCGGCGACCCGCTTTGCGATTCGTTAATCGACCTTGAAGCGCTCGACGAATATCGATACGTGAAGCCCGGTGCTGGATTGACGGTCTGAATCCAGCACCACCGCGGGCTGGGGTGCCGATACTGCGTGACACGGCACCTGCATGCCCGCGACCCGTTCATCCATCTGCCATTCCCGTCCGGGTACCGATGAAGCCGGCCGGCTTGCCGTCAGGAATCAGCCGCCGGCCGGCGTTTGTCACCTCCATCGCATCATCGCGACGTTCACGCCGAGCCGGACGCCCGGTTCGTTGCGCGAGGCTCGCGCCTGATTCCATGTGCGGCTTGTGAAAGCGCCTGCACGACCGTAGCATCAGGCATCCCTGCGTCGGCGACCGTCGGGGCCCGGCCATGAGCAGACGCCCGGCTGTCGGATATCGCCATGCGCAGACCATACCCATCCACGTCGAAGGCGCCCAATGATCGACCACGTTTACATCTCAGTCACCGATATCGAAAAATCACTGGCCTTCTACGCTGAAGCCTTGAAGCCGCTCGGCTGGAGAATTTTCGGCAACTACGACTCCGCGTCGGGCCCGGAAGGCGTCCCCGATCTTTACGGCATCGGCGACGATGTGTACGGCAAGGGAGCGGGAGTCGGATCGAGCATCTGGCTGCGCAAACGTCATCCCGGCGAGACCGGGCTTTACGTCGGGATCGTCTGCGATACCAATGAACTCGTCGACGCCGCCTACGCCGCCGCGATCAAGGCCGGCGGGATTGACGAAGGGAAACCGGCGGATCGTACCTACTTCGCCCCCGGCTACTACGCCGCCAACGTAGCCGACTTCGACGGCAACCGTCTCGAATTCGTACACAAGGCGTGGAACTCGAAGCGACACGCATAGCAGATTGATGCGTGGGTGCCCTGGCTGTTCGGCCTGCGCCGCCCGCGCCGACGCGTGAATCGTATGCGGCACGGCGCGCCCCGCATCGGCTGAGGGGTGCGACCGTGCGGGCCGTCTCCCGGCGGTCCGCCACCGGCGACGTCACCGATCCAGCAAGCGCCCCAGCCGCATCATCGTGACGTTCACGCCGAGATGCCGCATCGACGGTTGCACGATCACGCAGTTGTCATACGGCGTGACGATCACATGGTCGCCGTCGCGGGCAATTTCAGTGCCGGTCTTCCCGATCACCTCGAGCCCCGTGAACGGTTGCGAGAACCGGAAATCCATCGAACGCGCGACGACCGGCTCCGTGATCTCGACGAACTTCTGCCGCACCGGCACGGCCTGCGTGAGGAAGGCCGCGACGTCGTCGCGCGCAACCACGCCCGCATGCAGCAGGAAGCGTGCCGCGCTGTCGAGCGCGACGTCACGCGCGCTCGCGGCGAAGTGCTGGCCCGTCTCGATCAGCAGCGCATTCTTCGCGCTCGCCGCGTCGCCGAAGCCGCCGTAGTCGCGCAGCCGCGTGCCGTTCGCATGGCCGCGATCGATGATCACGTGCTCCGGCGTGCCGATTGCGGCCGCCAGCGCGATCGCCTTCTCGAGCGGCCCGGTCATCATCAGCGGCGCGGACGCCTCGTGCATCGAATGAATGTCGAGCAGCAGGTCGACCGTATCGAGCAGCGGACGCATCGCGCGCGCACGCGCGAGCTCGCGGCTGTCGCGCGTGCCGTCGAGTGCGGCCGGCGTCCACACGCGATTCATGTCCTCGTCGAGGTAGCGCGTCGCATCGGCGTTCTCCGCACTGAAGTGCTCGTATGCGCCCACGTTGCCGAAGCCGAGCGACAGCCGGCCCGCAACCGGCTGCAGGCCCGCGGCCAGCAACGTGTCCACCGCGATCGCGCCGCTGACTTCGTTGCCGTGCGTCAGCGCGAGGATCATCACGTGCTTGCCGGGCCGGCCGCTGTCGAACGTATGCAGATAGTCGATGCCCGTATTGCCCGCGCGCCAGCGCGAGATGTCGGGGAAGGCCACTTCGATCGGATAGGCCGGCAAGGCGGCGCGGATGGCTTCAAGCGTGGTCATGTCGGAAAGGCTCAACAGGGTTCGGGAAAGGCACGGCCGGCGTGTGCCGGCTGCGCCGGAATCGGGTCGGCGGCCGGCGCGTCACGCCCCGGTCGCGCGTGTCGATGGCGCGGCGGCAGCCGCCGCGCCGCGCATCCGGCGGCCGAGCGAAATCACCGACGTGATCCCGAGCACGGCCGTCGCCATCACGTAGAAACTCGGCGCCAGCTTGTTGTGCGTCGCGTCGATCAGCCAGGTCACGATCAGCGGCGCGAAGCCGCCGAACAGCGTCACCGAGAAGTTGTACGACAGCGCGAGGCCCGTGCCGCGCGTGCTCGTCGGGAAGATGTCGGCGAGCAGCGCCGGCAGCGGCGCGAGGCTCACAGCGATCAACAGGCCGACCAGCGCCTGGACCGCGAGCAGCGTCTCGACCGTCGGATAGCGGTTCAGCATGACGAACAGCGGCCACGTCGTCGCGCCGACCAGGATCAGCGCGATCAGCATCACGCGGATGCGGCCGAAACGGTCCGACAGATGCCCGACGACCGGCGCGGCGACCATCAGCATCGCGCCCGTGACGACCGCGCCGAGATACGACGACGTGGCCGGGATATGCAGCTGCTTGACCGCGTACGTCGGCATGTACAGCTTGTGCACGTAGTTGAAGGCCGTGGCCGTCGCGACCACACCCGCGCCGAGCAGCATGTTCGCGCGATCGCGCACGAACACGTCGCGCAGCGGCGACTTCGCGCGCCCTTGCTCGCCCAGCCGGCGGAAATCGGCCGGTTCGTCGATGTTGCGGCGAATGTAGAGCCCGACCGGGCCGATCAGCAGCCCGACCGAAAACGCGACGCGCCAGCCCCACGTGTGCAGCTGGTCGGTCGTCAGCAGCAGGCTCAGCAGCGCCGATACGCCGGCCGCGAGCACCGTCGCGAGCCCCTGCGTCGACATCTGCCAGCTCGCGAAGAAACCGCGGCGCTTCGCGTCGGCCTGCTCGACCATGAACGCGGTCGCCGCGCCGAATTCGCCGCCCGTCGAGAAACCCTGCAGCATCCGCGCGACGATGATCAGCAACGGCGACGCGATGCCGATCTGCGCATACGTCGGCGCGAACGCGATCATCGCGGTGCCGAGCATCATCAGCCCGATCGACATCGTCAGCGATGCCTTGCGGCCCGCGCGGTCGGCATAGCTGCCGAGCACGATCGAACCGAGCGGACGCGTGACGAACGAAATGCCGAACGTGCCGACCGACAGCAGCAGCGAGGTCGCCGCGTCGTGCGTGGGGAAAAACAGCTGGCCGATGACGATCGCGAAGTAACCGTAGATCAGCAGATCGTAGAACTCCAGCGCGTTGCCGATGCTCGCGGCGCAGATCTCGCGCCACGGGTTGTGCGGGGCCGGCGTCGCGCCGTGTGTAGTGCGGGTCATCCCTTTGCTCCTCCGGTAATGCTGGCCGTCAGGATTTTGAAAGACGGCGCGCGGCTTTGCCGGCGGCCGTTCGGGCCAGTCAAGCGCGGAGTGTAGGCAACGCGGGGCAGGCGTTCGTGCCGTTTCGGCACGCAATCGTGCCGATCGGCGCGCAGGCCGCGCGGGCGCTGCCCGCGGAGGCTATGCGGCGCCGTCGTCGCGTGCCGGCGCGGTGCGCCAGATCGCGTCCAGTACCGGGTGCGGGTCGTTCCGTCGCCGGTACAGAGCAATGTCGAAGCCGATCTGCCAGTCGGCGCCCCCGACGATCGCGAGCTCGCCGCGCCGCACGTCGTCGGCGACGAGCCGCTGCGGCAGCCACGCAAGGCCGAGCCCGCGGCGCGCCATCGCGAGGATCGCTTCGTACGAGTCGGCCTGGTACACGGGCCGCAGCGTCGGGCGGCCGGGCATTTCAGCGAGATGACGCGCCAGCACCGCGCGCAGGGTCAGCGTGCGCGCGAACGCGAGCCACGGCACCGGCGCCTGGCCGGCCGGAAGCCGGTAGCGCACGCTGCCGCGCGCATCGAACGCGCTGACCGGCACCAGCACCTCGCGCGCGACGGACAGCCAGTCGAAGCGGTCGCGATCGATCAGCAGCCGCGTATGCGGGCTCGAATAGACGATCAGCATGTCGGCGTCGCCGGCCGTGAGCTGCAGGATCGCTTCCTCCGCGCTGCCGGTCGACACGGTCGCCGTAAAGAAGCCGGCGCGCGCAACGGTCTCGTCGTACCAGTCGGGGAAGAAGGTGGCCGACAGCGTGCGGCCGGTCGCGATTCGCAGGTTGTTCTCCAGCACCGGCGACGCTTCCTGGAGTTGCGTGCGGGCGCCGTGCAGGATGTCGAGCGCGTTCGATGCCGCATCGAGAAAGACGGTGCCCGCCGCCGTCAGTTCGAGCGGCTTCGTGCGCGCGATCAGGCGCGCGCCGACCCACTCCTCGAGCGAGCGGATGCGGCGGCCGAACGCCGGATGCGTGACGAACCGGTTCTCCGCCGCGCGGGTGAAGCTGCGCGTGCGCGCGAGTTCGACGAAGTCTTCGAGCCATTTCAGTTGCATGGCTGGGCTCCTGGGTGGGCGATGATGGGCCGGCCGGCGCGCGGGCCGCCTCCGTCGCGCGGCTGCGGCTGCGGCTACGGACGCGGACGGCTGCGGATCACGCGGCGCGGGGCCGCGCGTGGCGCCCGATCCTACAGCGTCTGCGGCGCATCGCGCAGCACGGCGCGCAGCGCGATATCGAAAGGCGTCGCGTGATCGATCCCGGCTGCACGCACGCGCGATGCGTCCAAATGGCAATCGTAAGGACGCGGCGTCGCGTCGGTCGGCTGGTCGATCCGCGTGAGCGATGCTTCGATGCCGAGCGCGGCCGCGATCCGCTGCGCAATGTCGTACTTCGTCATCGGCTCCTCGCCCGACCAGTGACGGATGCCCGTGATCGACGCACCCGCGAGATGGCGCAATGTCAGGTCGCGGATGACGTCCGCGACGTCGGGCGTATACGTCGGGTAACGGATCGCCCAGGCGTCCATGCCGACCGCGTCGGCGCCCGGCCGTGCGGACGCGGCGATCGCCGGCACGAGACTCGTGACGGCCGATTCGCTCCAGTCGACGATCGGGCCGTACAGCAGCGGCAGGCGCAGCACGCACGACAGCGGCGACGCGGCGAGGAGCGCCGCCTCGCCTTCCAGCTTCGTGCGGCCGTAGATGTTGAGCGGATTCGGGGTGGCGTCCTCGCGGTACGGAGCGGCCTTGCCGTCGAAGACGTAGTCGGTGGAGATGCCGAGCGTCCATGCGCCGTGGCGCGCGGCGAGCGCGCCGATGCGCGCCGGGGCGGTGACGTTGATCGCGCGTGCGCCGTCAGGATCGCGTTCGCAGACGTCCGGGCGGCGTTCGGCCGCGCAGATGATCACCGCGGCCGGCTGGCGGGTGGCGAACAGGTGTTCGAGGGCCGGCTCGTCGAGGACGTCGAGTTCGGCGAGGTTTTCCGCCGGCAACGCAAGACGTTTTGCGCCCGCGCCGTGCGGGTTGCGGATCGTCGCGACGAGGTTCAACGAAGACTCGCGGGACAGCGATGCGGCAACCGCGCGGCCGAGGAGGCCGGCGGCGCCGATGAGAAGGACGGTCGATTGCGGTACGGTAGCCATCTGTGAAAGGGGAACGGGGATTTCCGAGAGCCTATCCCAACTTTTGCATGCCGGGCATAAACCGATGACCAGCGCGCCGCCTCATGCCGCGCAAACGCAAGGCAGTCATTTCGATCGCGGGGGCTTCAACCCGGAGGCGATCCGGCAACGGATGCCAGGGACACGCGATCGTGCGACGAATGACGGGCAATCCGTCGCGATCGTGGCAGCATCGACACCGCCCGAATCAATCAGGAATTCGAATATATCCGCTGCGTGCCGATCGGTGAGCTTCGGCGCATGGACGCCGGATGCTCTGCGGCACCGCGCACGCGCCACACGTCACACCCCGCCCACAAAAACAAAACCCGGCGCACTTACGTGCACCGGGCTCCGAGCCGGACAGAAACGCCGCCCCGCGTTACTTCCGGTCGAGCGAATACCGCCCCGGCCCGGTCAGTGCGAGCAACAGCAGCCCGCCGATGATGCTCACGTTCTTGTAGAAGTTGATCATCGCCATGTATTGCTCCATCCCCTGCAGCGCCCAGTAGCGATGGCCGATCAGCGCGGTCGCGAGCGTATAGGCGGCGAACACCAGTGCGAGCGGACGCGTATAGAAGCCGGCCGCGATCAGCAGGCCGCCGACCAGCTCGACCGCCACCGCGATCGCCGCGGCCAGCTCGGGCGCCGGGTTCCCCGTCGACGCCATGTACGCGACGGTGCCCGAGAAGCCGTTCAGCTTCTGCCAGCCGAACAGCACGAACAGGATCATCAACAGCACGCGAGCCGCCAGCAGCAGCTCGTCCTTCTTCGACTCCAGCGAAACGTAACGCATGACAATCACCCTTGAATTGACGGTTTGATGCATCCGGTGCCGGGAGGCGCCGAATCACTCCTCGCACGATCGGACAGCAGGCCGGAGGGCCCGCCGCCGCAGAATCCGTCGGGTTGCGCCGTTCCCGGCGCGCTTCCGATCGGTTCTGGCGAAGCACGGATGCAGTCTACTGTCTCGCCATGAATCATCAATCCGCCAAAGAAGGATTCGCTGTCTCGTTCAAGTGGACAATCAAAAACAATCACGCCGACAGGCAAAGGTCGGCAGGCAGCGCAAATCAACCCGCTCAATGTTTCCGGAACACGGAAACACCCTGCTTCTTTCAGGCCACCTGATTCAATCGATATTTTCGGCCTCAATTGACGTAAATCGGTCACAACCGCGTATCACGACTGTCATTGAATGACGAGTTCGATATGCGATTCACAAAGGCTGACTTGATTCACGCAACTCGCCCGGCATTGCAATCGACCTGACATTCCGTTGCATAAAAAAGCTCATGGCCCGGAAACGAACATCGGCAATGCGAAAACGTTTCACGGGCAGGCGGGCTGGAATCATCGGTGACGCGTATCGTCCGTCATACAAGGATCTCAGTCCGATATCGACCATGGAACACGCTTTCCACACACCGTCGATCGATCCGATGTTTAGCGGAACCAGCTCAAAACATTGACCAATCCTTCTCGCCCTTTTCCGGCTCTCAAAACCGTGAAAAATGCTTGAATAAATACAACCGAAACGGTGTGTTTACGGCAAAAGATCGTAAACCTTTAGCCCTCACTCAAACACCCCGTTCCAATCTGCATTTTTCTCGACATGAATTACAAAAAATTACCAAGCAATACCGATTTAAATATACGATAGCGCACGTCCTTACGTTTTCCCGACACTCCCGTGAACCCCGGGAACGCGTCGCGCCGGACGCGCCCTGCCTTCGAAGCGCCGCAGGCCGACCCGGCAGCCGCTCGTCACGGGATCGTTATTCAACCGGAGACCACCCATGGCAACGAACACGCCCGTGAGCAGCGGCGCGAACACGAACAGCCTGTTGCAACAGGCGGCGCAATCGATCATCAACGGCTCGACCGGGAATCCGTCGATGGACGTCGGCACGCTCGTCAAGACGCTGGTGAATGCGAAAACCGCCGGCCGGGCCGCGGCGCTCGCCGCGTCGCAGACCACCGGCACCACGCAGATTTCCGCATTCGGCGCGCTGTCGTCGGCGCTGGGTGCCCTCGAGGCGGGCCTCGCCTCGCTGACGAATGGCGGGCTGCAGTCGACGTTCACCGCGGTCGCGAGCGGCAAGGGCCTGACCGCGACGGCGGGCGCGGGCGCGGTGGCCGGCACCTACACGATCGGCGTCACTCAGACCGCGACCGCGCAGGCACTGGCTTCGTCGGGCTTCGACGGGAGCAAGGCGCTCGGCACCGGCACGCTGACGCTGTCGCTCGGCAGCCAGTCGTTCAAGGTCGCCGTCACCGGCACGAACAACACGCTGTCGGGCATCGCGGCCGCGATCAACTCCGCGGCGAACAACCCGGGAATCAGCGCGACCGTGATCAACGGCACCGACGGCGCGCACCTCGTGCTCGCGTCGACGAAGACGGGCTCGGCGAACGCGATCAGCGTCGCGGTCGGCAACGTGGCCAACGACAACGGGCTGTCGAACCTCGGCGTCACGTCGACGGCCGACACGACGGGCGGCGCGTCGAAGATCGAATCGGCGAACAGCGCGGCCGCGTGGCGACAAAGCGCCGTCGCGCAGGACGCGAAGTTCACGCTCAACGGCATCGCGTCGACCAGCGCGAGCAACACGGTGTCGGGCGTGCTGAGCGGCGTCACGCTGAACCTGTCGGCGGCCGCGGTCAGCGCGACCGATACGCAAACGCTCACGGTCAGCACCGATACGAAGTCGCAGGCGGCCACGATCACGAACTTCGTGAGCCTCTACAACACCGTCGTCAAGACGATGGGCGCGCTGTCGAGCTACACCGAAGGAGCAAGCTCGCAGGGGGCGCTGATCGGCGATTCGACGCTGAACACGATCCGCAACTCGCTCGCGTCGATCGTCGCGCGCGGTGTCGCGAACGAGAACGGCAACGGACACACGAACCTGATGGCGATCGGCATCTCGCTCGAGAAGGACGGCACGCTGAAGGCCGACAGCGCGAAGCTCGACAGTGCGCTGTCCAGCAACCCGTCAGGGGTCGCGCGCCTGTTCAACTCGACGAACGGGATGGGCAAGCAACTGACCGACCAGATCGCGCCCTTCACGAAGAAGGGCGGGATGATCGAAGTGCGCACGAACGCGCTGAGTGCCAACCTGAAGCGCGTCACGCAGCAGCAGACCGATCTGGCCGACTACGCCTCGCAATTGACCAAGCAGTATCAGGCGCAGTTCACGGCGCTCAACACGCTGATGGCCAAGATGAACTCCAACACGCAGTACCTGACGCGGCTGTTCGGCGGCGCCAACAGCAGCGGCACGCTGGCGAACAAGTAATGCGCGCCCGGGCCGCCCGATGATCGCGGCGGCGGCCGCCGGTCTGTGGATCGACCTGCTCGCGCCGCCGCGCGTGGTGTCGTGCCCGGAAACATCGTTCATACCCGGCCGTGCGCGAGCGCGCCGGGCGCCCTCCGCCGGTTCGCGCTCCATCACGGCGGGCTGCTTGCCCGCAGTTCACCCCGAACGGCCGTGCCGTCAGCCGAGACCTTCGACGCGATCGGCAAACAAATCGATCGCACGCGACACCTGACGCCCGAAATAGCCTGGCCGTTCGCGCTCGTATGCGCGCAGCAGCGACGTGCATTCACGCTCCGCCCAGCGCCAAACGGGGCCCTGTTTCGCGAAGACCGGATGATCGTGCAGTTCGGCCGGTACCGCGTGCTCGTCGTCCCAGCCCCAGAAATACGCCTGGTACGCGCGTGCGTACGGCATCCCCAGATGGCTCGCCACGGTCTCGTCGTGGCGCAGCGTGAAATCGACGATTTCCTTGCGCGCACGGCCGCCGATATCGTCATGACGCGCCTCGATCCAGCAGTGATACCTCGCGAGCTGCGACAGATGCCGCGCGGTGCGGCGCCGCTCGCGCGTCGTGCACAGCGCATACAGGTTGCCGCCGCCGAAATCCAGCACCTCGCCACCCGCGAACGGCCGGTACGGCTTGCCGGTCAGCAGCGTCAGCACCTGCGCGCCGACGATCGCGTAGTCGGCACATCGCATGTAGCCGCTGCGCGTCGTCGCTTCCGACACGCTCCGGTGGACGACCTCATCGATCACGGCGTGCAGCATGGGATCTACCGGTGCCGCCAGGATCGGCGGCTGGCTTGTCGTCGTCACGTGTTGCATGGGAAGCGGATGCGGATTCAACGGTTCGTCGGGAAAAGCGCTCGGCGGCGCGATATTACGAATCGTTACAAGAAACGATGGGGGGCGTTGATCAGATTTGTGTGCTTTTGTCGCCCTGCGTGAACATGCAACGGTCGGCCGGCGGCGGTTGATCGCGGGACGCAACGCGTCGGACGGGCGAGCGGCGGCGCCGTGGCTTGGCTTGGCTTGGCTTGGCTTGGCTTGGCTTGGCTTGGCTTGGCGCTCAGCTCAGCTCGGCTCAGCTCAGCTCGGCTCAGCTCGGCTCAGCTCGGCTCGGCTCGGCTCAGCTCAGCTCAGCTCAGCTCAGCTCGGCTCGGCTCGGCTCGGCACCGGCACCGGCACCGGCACCAGCGCTTGGCGCTTGGCGCTTGGCGCTTGGCGCTTGGCGCTTGGGGCTTGGGGCTTGGGGCTCGCGGCTCACGGCTCACGGCTCACGGCTCACGGGCGAAATGGTGCGATGGAACGGATGAAGGTGGGACCGCGCGTCGGTGCCGTATCGACAGCCCATCGTCATTCATGATGACAGGCAACCCTGACCGTCGACGAATGCAGCGGCCCCGCCGCGACAGGCACCCTTGCCGCCCTCGACAGCACGGAAACGCCCGATAGATCCGCCACGCCGCACGTTGGGGCCGAGCACGCGCCGGACTCACATCATCGGCGATCGCGGATACGCCACCAACACCGCTTGTCGCGACGCGTACACAACGCAACGCATCGCGACAAACCGGCCGTGCTTGCAGCCACCGCGCGCCGCCCTGCGCCTCGCGAGAACTCCACACGCGAGCATCCGCCTGCCCGCCCCGCGATGCCGTCGCGCACCACTGAACACGGACGGCACACCGCGCGCCCTATTGCGCAGCGATCCGACGACGGAAATGCTCGGTGCCGGCCACGATCTTGTCGAGCACTGCATCGAGTGCCCAGAATCGTTCACGCACGTCGTAGTCGATCGCACGGCAGCGGATCGACGTGAAGGTGCCGATCCGCTGGTGATAGAGCTTCGCGAGCGCCGGGTACCCGAGCGCCTCCGACACCGCCGAGACGACCAGGAACGTCGAAAGCTCGTCGGCCAGTTCGGGATGCGCATCCCCTTGCGTGCGCAACCACCGGTACAGATCCGGATGAAAGTTGGTGAACACGCCGTTGAAGCCGGCGGAACCCGCCTTCATCGCATCCCGCGCGATCGCGGCATTCGCGTTGAGGATCTTCAGCGGCGAGCCCTCGGCGAGCGCGACCCGCCGCTTCACCGTTTCCAGGTCGCAGCTCACGTCCTTGAGCATCACGAACCGGCCCGTGTCGATGCACGCGCGCAGTTCGTCATCCGACAGCAGCCGCCGGTAAGGCGCCGGACATTCGTACAGCCCGAGCGGCAGGTCCGACGGCAATCGCGCAAGCAGCCGGTGAAGGTGGTCGAGCAACGCGGCACTGCCCAGGCGCTGCGGATCGAGCCGGTTGGTCACGAGCACGACGCCCTGCGCGCCCGATTCGGCCGCCGCGCACAGCTCCGCGGCCTGCGCGTCGAGATCGTCGCTGATGTGCCCGGACGCGACGACGGGCACGCGCCCGGCCACCCGCTCGACCACGAAGCGCGCGAGCTCCGCGCGTTCGGCCAGACTCAGGAACTGCATCTCGCTCGATTGCGCGACTGCGAACAACGCATCCGCGCCGTGCGCGAGATACCACTCGATCAGCCGCTCGAGCCCTGCGTAGTCGATCGCGCCGGCATCGTCGAACGGCGTCAGCATCACCGGGACGATCCCTTCGATGGTCACGTTCGCTTGCTGCGGGTGTTGCATCTGTTTCTCCTTGCTTCAGTGAATGCGGGGGGTAGGCTCACGCGGGCAACGGCCCGGGCGCGGCGTTCGCGGCCTGCTCGGGAATCGGCTTGCGTACCAGCAGCAGATAGGCGATCGCACCCGCGAACGCGATCGCCGCGGCGGTCAGCAGCGCCGGCACGAACGACCATTTCTGCGCAATGATGCCCGTGAGGATCGGCGCAAGCGCGCCGCCGACGAAGCCGCCGAAATTCTGGATCGCGCCGAGCGATGCGACGCGGCTCGGCGGCGCGGCCGCCGTCGCGAGCGCCCACGAGCAGGCCGACGCCGCGTTCGCGAGAAAGATCACGACCGAGATGCAGGCGAGCGCCACCGTGTTGCTCTGCACGAGCGCGGCCGGGATCGTGAAGACGACCATCCCGAGCATCGCGACCACCACCGCATTGCGCCGGCTCACGACCGGCGAGCGGCTGCGGCGCGTGACCAGGTCCGACACCCAGCCGGCCACCAGCGAGCCGACGAACCCGCACAGGAACGGCACCGACGCGGCAAAGCCCGTCCGGATCAGGCTCATGTGCCGCTCCATCGTCAGGTAGCCCGGCAGCCAGGTCAGGTAGACCCAGTTCAGGTACACGGAGCCGAAGTAACCGACCAGCATCCCCCAGGTCGTGCCGTGCGAGAACAGGCTGCGCCATTCGGCGAACGTCAGTTTCGGTGTCGCGGCCACGCTTTGCGCGTCGGCATCGAGGTAGTTGCGCTCGGCGGCGGACAGTTGCGCGCGCACCGGATCGCGATACAGCGCGAACCAGACGACGGCGACGACGAGACCGAGTGCCCCCGTCACAATGAACGCCCAGCGCCAGTCGAACGACGCGACGAGGATCGACAGCAGCAACGGCGCGAGCGCGGTGCCGAGCGGCGACGCGGCGTTGAAGATCCCGGTCGGCGTGCCGCGCGCGCGCAGCGGAAACCAGTTGCTCACCACCCGCGCGGCCGACGGGAATTGCGGCGCCTCGCCGATGCCGAGCACGATGCGCGCGACGATGAACCAGCCGAAGGTCGACACGATGCCGCCCGCCGCCTGCGCGAACGACCAGACGATCAACCCGACACCGAGCAGCCGGCGCGGCCCGATACGGTCGACGAGCCCGCCGACCGGAAACTGGCACAGCGCATAGCTCCACGAGAAGGCCGACAGCAGCAGCCCCATCTGCGCGAGCGACAAGCCGAGGTCGCCGCGGATCGCCGCGCTCGCGACGGCCAGCGTGCCGCGATCGAGGTAGTTGACGATGCCGCTCGCCATCAGCAGTGCGAGCGCGATGCGTTGCCCGCGCCGGATACGCGGCGGGGCGGGTGGAACGGTCGAGGTTTCGTTCATTGCGGTTGTCTCCATGTCACTGGTATCGGCCGGTTCCGGCCTGTCCGTCTGATGCGGCATTCAGGGTTCGAGGCGCGCCACTTCGTCGCGCGTCGGAATCGAGGTCTGCGCGCCGTGGCGCGTCACGCTGATCGCGGCGGCGCGCTGGCCGAAGCCGATCGCGTCGTCCATCGACGCGCCGCCCGCGCGGGCGGCTGCGAACCCGCCGACGAACGTGTCGCCGGCCGCGGTCGTATCGACGGCGGCCACCGTCATCGCCCGCAGGCGGCCGTTACCGGCGCCGCCGCGCCAGCAGACGCCCCGCGCGCCGAGCGTCACCAGCACGTTGCCGACGCCCTTCGCGCACAGCGCATCGGCGGCGCGCACGGCCGATGCGTCGTCGCCGACGGCGATGCCGGTCAGCGATTCGGCTTCGGTTTCGTTGACGACGAGGTAGTCGACCCGTGCCAGCAGCGCGTCGAACAGCGGCTGCGCGGGCGCGGGGTTGAGCAGCACCGGCGTGTGGTGCGCGGATGCACAGGCAATGGCGCGCGCGACGGCGGCAACCGGCACTTCGAGCTGGCACACGAGCAGCGCGGCCTCGGCGATCGCATCGCGCGCCGCGTCGATCCGGTCGGCGTCGAGGCACGCATTCGCGCCGGGCACGACGACGATGCTGTTCGCGCCGCCCGCGCCGACCGTGATCGTGGCCACCCCGGTCGCCGTGCCGCCGATCCGGCCCAGGTGCGTCACGTCGATACGTTCGGCCGCCAGCGCATCGTGCAGGCGCGCACCGAACGCGTCGTCGCCGACGCAGCCGATCATCGCGACCGACGCGCCCAGCCGCGCGGCCGCGACCGCCTGGTTCGCCCCCTTGCCGCCATGAACGGTCTGGAAATCCGTGCCGAGCAGCGTCTCGCCCGGCACCGGCAGGCGCGGTGCGCGCGTCACGAGGTCGATGTTCACGCTGCCGACGACGGCAATGCGCGGTGAAAGGATGGCGCTCATTTTGCAATGTAACCGCTTACATTTGCGGCGGACAAAATGGCCGGATCGGCCGTCGTCGATGAAAATCTCACGATATGGATAGAATATGTGTCTGACATAATGCGGAAGCACGCCAAGATAGCGCTTACATTCTCACAGGGTCGAGCGGGAATGCAAGCGGCGCCACCACGAATCGAGGGTAAACAATGACGCATTTGACAACGCGCGGCGCCGTCACTGCCGCCCCGCCGGGGGCCGGCCGATGAGCACGCCTCCGTCCCGCGCCGGCGCGCCCCGGGCGCGCCGCGGCAGCGGCCGCTCGGTGCTCGGCGATGTCGCGAAGCTGGCCGGCGTATCGACCGCGACCGTCTCGCGTGTGTACAACGATCCCGGCAAGGTGTCGGCCGACGTGCAGCAGCGCGTGCGCGACGCGGCGCGCGCGCTGAACTGGATTCCGAATGCGGCGGGCCGTGCGCTCGCGTCCACGCGCACCCACATCACGGGCGCGATCATTCCGACACTCGACGACCAGGTGTTCGCGTCGCAGGTCGCGGGCATGCAGACGGTCATGGCCGAACACGGCATCACGCTGTTCCTCGGCTGCTCGAATTACGATCCCGCGCAGGCGCTGGCCCAGGTACGCGCGATGCTGTCGCGCGGCGTGGAAGCCGTGTCGCTGGTCGGCGAAGCGTATCCGCCGGAACTGTTCGAACTCCTTGCGATGCACCGCGTGCCGTACGTCGTCACGTATGCGTACCGCGACGACAGCCCGCACTGCTGCATCGGCTTCGACAACCGCGCGGCATTCGCGCGGCTCACCACCCACCTGCTCGACCTCGGCCATCGCGATTTCGCGATCATCATGCAGCCGTCGGCCGACAACGACCGCGTACAGGCCCGCCTGCGCGGCATTCACGACACGCTCGCCGCGCGCGGGCTCGCGGTGCGCCCCGTCCATCAGCACGAGGGCGCGGCCACGATCGCCTTCGGGCGGGCGAGCCTGCGCGCGATCGTGAACAGCGACGCGGCGACGCGGCCGACAGCCGTGATCTGCGGGAACGACGCGCTCGCGCTGGGCGCGCTGCTCGAAGCGCAGGCGCTCGGCATCGACGTGCCCGCGCAATTGTCGATCACCGGGTTCGACGACGTCGCGCTCGCGCGCGAAATCCAGCCGCCGCTGACGACGATGTGGGTCGACACCGACGCGATCGGGCGCCAGGCCGCACAGGCCTTGCTCGACGCGCTCGAGAACGGCGCGACGGGGCCCGGTCATGCCGTCCTGCCCGAATTGCGTACGCGGGGATCGGCTGCGCCACCGGCGCACGCGCGCGCAGCGGGAAAGAAATGAGGCCGCGCCGGGCGGCTTCGGCTGCCCGGCCCGCTCGTCACTGCATCACGTCGACCGGCAGTGTCTTGTCGAGATTGTCGTGCCACGCCTGGATCGTCTTCGGCACGGTTTTCTTCCACGCGGGCACGTTCGAGTAATAGCGCATCCGGACGTTGCTCTGCGCGTCGAACACGAGCAGCCCGATCCACAGGTCGTTGCCGCGGCGCATCACGATCGCGGCGTTCGTCGTCGCGATGCCGCGCACCCAGTACGACGTCACGTGCGCGTTCAGCCCGTCGAGATCCTTTGCTTCGGCGCCGTAATTGACGATGTCGACGAGCGTCTGGTAATCGGCACCGAGCAGCTTGTGCGCGGTCGCGTTCTGCTGCGCATTGGCGAGCACATCCAGGCTCACGAGATCCGCCGGCGGCTTCGCTTGCATCTGCGACGCCGTCACATAATCGCCCGAGTAGACGACGCCCGCACCGGCGCCGCATTCGCCGTCGGCGCCGTGCTGCACGACCTGAACGCGTGCACCCTTGAGGCTGAAGTCGAGACGGCATTGATCGTGACTGAACGTGCCACTATTGCCGTGCAGTTCGATATCGCCACCAAGTTCGCCGGTATTCGCGCCGTTGTTGCCGGCCAGCTCGAAATGTAAACGTGGCGCCGTGCCGGTGAACGTCAGCACACCACCGAACGACGGATTACCACTGTCGAGATACCACGTCTGCTGCCAGCGATCGGCGGCCAGCGGCCTGCCGTTCAGGCTCGCGAGCCGTTCGCGATAGCGGTCGCCGAGGCACGATTCGTCGGCACCGCACCGGTCGCGCTGCTTGAGCCATTTCACCTGCGCGGCCTTCAGCGCGGCCGTATCGCCGCCTTTCGCGAGCGCCTGCTTCCACGCCGCCGCGAGGTCGCCGTCGAGCTTCGACAGCGCGGCATCCGCGCAGATCGTCTTCTCGGTTGACGAAGCGGCCTTCGCGCAGTCGAAGCCGGCCGCGTGCGCGGCGGCCGGCAACAGCGTCAGCAGCGCGGCCGCCGCGACGGATCGCACACGCATGTGCAATGCACCTTCGGCGGAAATCGCGGTTTTCCCGCGAGCATTCGATCGGTTATGGAGGATCATCGGCTTGGATCGTCGCTGGATCGCGCGCCTGTAGAAGCTACCTGCGCGCGGCATTCGAGGTAAAAACGCCCGGCCCGGCATGGGGTGCATGCCGTTGCTCGCCGAAGCCTAACCCGAATGCGCGACGCCGATCAATCGACGTTCGATGTCGGCGCAACCGTCGCGGCGGCCTCGCGGCATTGCACGATGCCGTCGCGCAATGCGGCTTCCGCGGCGGCATCGACCGACAGGATCGATGCGCACGCAACGATCAGTTCGAGCCCGCGGCTCGCATGATGCCCCTTGCACAGGCCGCACGGCGTGATCGCGTTGTGGCGCCTGCCGGCCTTCCGGATCTGCGGGCCGACGCAATACGGCGGTCAGCCGTCGAACGGCGCCAGCTCGTAACTCGTGCTCCGGCCGCCGGACGAAGAGCGTTGCAGCACGCCGCGCTCGACGAGTTCAGTGATGTCACGCAGCGCCGTATCCTGCGAGCACTTCGCAAGCGCTGCCCACTTGGTGCTCGTCAACTTCCCCTCGAAGCCGTCGAGCAGGCGATTCATGACCTTGGCCTGGCGTTCGTTCATCGCGACGCCGGCACATCGTTGCCAGAAGCGCGCCTTGACCAGCACGGCGTCGAGCGTCGCATGCGCGTGATCGATGGCCCGGCCGAGTGCGGTCAGGAACCACGCGAGCCATTCCGTGACATCGAGCGAACCGCGCTGCGTCCGCTCCAGCACGTCGTAATACGCGTCGCGCTCGCGCTGGATTTGCGCCGACAGGCTATAGAAGCGTTGCGGACTGCGGTCGGCACGCGCCAGGACCAGATCCCCGAGCGCACGCGCGATGCGGCCGTTGCCGTCGTCGAACGGATGGAGCGTGACGAACCACAGGTGGGCCAGGCCGGCCCGGATCAGCAGGGGCTCGACCGGCGCGGCATTGAGCCACGCGAGAAAACGCCCGGTTTCGTGGGCGAGGCGTGCGGCGGGCGGCGCCTCGAAATGCACGCGCTGGCGGCCGATCGGCCCGGACACGACCTGCATCGGCCCGGTCGCATCCGTGCGCCAGCCACCGACCGTGATCCGCGACATCCCCGAGTAGCCGGTCGGGAACAGCGCCGCATGCCACCCGAACAGGCGGCCTTCGGTGACCGGCGCCGCCGCATGGGTGGTCGCGTCAAGCACCATGTCGACGACGCCCTCGACGTGGCGGTCGACCGGCGCCAGCGCGCCGATATCGACGCCGAGCCGACGCGCGATCGACGACCGCACCGATGCCACGTTCAGGCTTTCGCCCTCGATCGCGCTGGTCTTGACGACGTCCTCCGTCAGCGCGGCCAGGCTGGCCTCGTCGCGCAGCGCCAGGCCGACGTCCGCCAGCCGACCGGCCAGCATGCCTTGCGCACGGCTGACGTCGGCGAGTGGCGTTGCCAGTGCAGGCAGGTCGAAGCGCCATGCGGGCCAGTCGGCCGACGCCCAGATGAAGGTGTAATCTCCGCTCATGATGCGGAGATTATCCCACCGATTCACCGCACGGCTCAATATTCTCCGCAAATCATGCGGAGAATAACGCGCCATTCACCGCAACCCCCGCCCCGCTACCGCGCCCGGCCCGCGCTGCCCTTCGCCGCGGGCGCGGCCTCCCCGAGCCGTTCCGCGAGAAATCCGATGAACGTGCGCAGCGTGACGAATCCTTCCCGATGCTGCGGGAACACCGCGTTGAGCGTGATTGGCGACGGCGCATACGCGTCGAGCACCGGCACGAGCGCGCCGCTGTCGAGCGCCGCGCCGACGATGAAGTGCGGCAGCAGCGCGATGCCGAGCCCCGCGATCGCGGCGTCGCGCACCACTTCGCCGTTGTTCGCGACGAGCGGCCCCTGCACGTCGAACGTGCGCGCCGCGCCGTCGACGCGGAATTCCCAGCCGATGCGCCGCTCGCGCCCGTACAGCAGGCACGTGTGGCCGGCGAGATCCGCCGGCGTCTGCGGCGTGCCCTGCCGCTTCAGATAGGCGGGGCTCGCGCACGCGACCATCCGCCACGCGCCGAGCGGGCGGGCGATCAACGTCGAATCCTCGAGCGAGCCGATCCGCAGCACGAGATCGAAGCCCTCGCCGATCAGGTCGACGCGCCGGTCGGTCAGGTCGAGGTTCAGCCGCACGGCCGGGTGCGCGGACAGGAATTCGGCGATCAGCGGCGACACGTGCGTGATCCCGAACGACAGCGGCGCGCTGATTTTCAGCGACCCGTGCAACTCGGTGCTGCGCACCGACATCGCCTGCTCGGCGTCGGCGATCTCCGCGAGGATCCGCTGCGCGCGCGCATAGAACTCCTGCCCCGATTCGGTCACCGCGAGGTTGCGCGTGTTCCGGTGCAACAGCCGCACGCCGAGCGACGCCTCCAGCGCCATCGTGCGCCGGCTGACGAACTGCTTGGACAGCATCAGTTGATCGGCCGCCGCCGTGAAGCTGCCGGCGTCGACTGTCGCGACGAAGATCCTCAGGTCATTGATTTCCATATTGTCCACTCCATAGCGACAGTCATTATCTCTACAGCCATTTATTTGTCAAATCGATTGACCTAAGATTCATCTCAACGAACGGCCGGTCCCACTTCCGAGGTCCGGCGTCTTGAGGAACAAAAATCATGATCGATATCCGTGCAGCAAACCAACGTGGCCGTGCGGAGCATGGCTGGCTCAGCTCCCGTCATACGTTTTCGTTCGCGAATTACTACGATCCGAAGCAAGTCGGCTTCTCCGACCTGCTGGTGATCAACGACGATCGCGTCGCGCCGGGCCGCGGCTTCGGCACGCACCCGCACCGCGACATGGAGATCCTGTCGTACGTGCTCGACGGCGCGCTCGAACACAAGGACTCGATGGGCACCGGCTCGGTGATCGTGCCGGGCGACGTGCAGCTGATGAGCGCGGGCACGGGCGTGCGCCACAGCGAGTTCAACCACTCGCCGGAACTGCCGGTCCACTTCCTGCAGATCTGGGTGGGGCCGGCCGAGAAGGGTGCCGAGCCGCGCTATCAGCAGACGAATGTCACCGCAGACGACAAGCGCGGCAAGCTCGCCCTCGTCGTATCGCCGAACGGCGACGCCGGTTCGCTGAAGATCCGGCAGGACACGCGGATTTACGCGGGCTTGTTCGACGGCGCCGAACGCGCGACGCTGGAACTGGCGCCGGACCGCTTTGCGTACGTGCACGTGGCACGCGGCAGCGTGTCGGTCAACGGCGTGACGCTCGGCGAAGGCGACGGCGTGCGCATCCGCGACGAACGGACGCTGACGTTCGCCGACGGGAAGGATGCCGAAGTGCTGGTGTTCGACCTGCGTCCGGTCGAAGTAACGGCCGAGTGGGCATGAAGCCCGTTCGGGGAACCGGGCCCCGCTGAACGCGGGGCCCTTTTAATCGGAGATTCGCAACATGGCCAAGGTTCTCGTTCTTTATTACTCGTCCTACGGGCACGTCGAAACGATGGCGCAGCACGTCGCGGAAGGCGCGAAGTCGGTGCCCGGCGTCGAGGTCACGCTCAAGCGCGTGCCGGAAACGATTCCCGTCGACCAGGCCCGGGCGATCGGCGTGAAGGTCGACCAGGCTGCACCGGTCGCGACCGTGGACGAACTTGCCGGCTACGATGCGATCATCTTCGGCACGCCGACCCGTTTCGGCAACATGGCCGGCCAGATGCGCACGTTCCTCGACCAGACCGGCGGCCTGTGGATGAAGGGCGCGCTCGTCGGCAAGATCGGCAGCGTGTTCGCGTCGACCGGCACGCAGCACGGCGGCCAGGAAACGACGATCACGTCGTTCCACACGACGCTCCTGCACCACGGGATGGTGATCGTGGGCGTGCCGTATGCGTGCAGCGGCCTCGTCACCATGAACGAAATCACCGGCGGCACGCCGTACGGCGCCACCACGCTCGCGGGCGCGGACGGCAGCCGCCAGCCGAGCGCGAACGAGCTCGACATCGCGCGTTATCAAGGCAAGCACGTCGCGGAACTCGCCAGCAAGCTCGCGTCGTAACAGGCCGCCTTCGCGGCCCCGCACACGCGCACACGGCGCCGGTCGACCCGGCGCCGTGTGCGCTGTGTCCAGGCCCGGCCGTTACTGGCCCGACGCCGGGGCGGCGGGCGCCGCCTTCGTCGCGGGCGCCTTCTGCGCGGCGTTCTGCGGGTAGTTGCTCTGGTCGTTGGTCAGCCGGTAGCCGCTGCCCGTGCCGATCGCCTTCAGGTCCGACGCGTGACGCGCCCGGGCGGCCTTGCGGGCCGCCTTCTTCTGCGCCTTGTCGATCTGCTTCTGCGTCGGCGCGGACGCCGGATCCTGCGCATACGCCGTCGGCGCGGCGGTCAACAGCAGACCGAACGACGCCGTTACTGCCACTGCCACCGAAACCACGCGAGACTTCTTCATGGCCGGACCTCCTTGTCGATTGTTGATTGTGGGTAGGACACCGGCGCGCACACGACCGCTTGCGACAACGGCACCGATGCAACGTTAGCCGAACAGTATCCGCTTGTCCCTGTGCGTTCCTGAATTCTCCCGATAACGGCAACGATACGTGGGCAGCGCGTATGCCGTCGTTCCGGCGCGTCGCCCGCGCCATCAGGGAAACCGATAACCCGGCCTGGCCTGGCCCGGCCGGCGTTCAGATCCAGCGCGACAGCACCGGCAGCAGGACCGGCACGACGAAGGCGGTGAGCACGCCGTTCAATCCCATCCCGAGCCCGGCGAACGCGCCGGCCTCCTCGCTGACCTGGAACGCGCGCGCGGTGCCGATCCCGTGCGACGCGACGCCGAGCGCGAACCCGCGCACGGCCGGTTCGTCGACGCGCAGGGCGTTCAGGATCCCGCGCGCGCACACGGCCCCGAAGATCCCGGTCGAGATCACGAGCACGGCGGTGAGCGACGGAATCCCGCCGATTTCCGCCGCGACGGCCATCGCGATCGGCGTCGTCGCCGATTTCGGCGCGAGCGACGCGATCGTCTGGTGCGACGCCCCGAACAGCGCCGCGATGCCGACCGCCGACACGATCGCGGTCAGCGAGCCCGCGAGCAGGCCGACCAGCAGCGGCACCGCGGCGCGGCGCAGCTTCGACCACTGGCGGTACAGCGGCAGCGCGAGCGCGACGGTCGCGGGGCCGAGCAGGAAGTGGACGAACTGCGCGCCTTCGAAATACGTCGGGTACGGCGTGTGCGTGATCGTCAGCAGCACGACGATCAGCGCAACCGCGATCAGCACCGGGTTCGCGAGCGGGTTGAAGCGCGCCCGCGCATAGACGGCCTGCGCGAACAGATATGCGATCAGCGTGATGGTCAGGCCGAGCAGCGGGCTCGCGGCAAGATAGACCCAGATCGCGCCGAGTTTCGGGAAGGCCGTCATTGCGTGCCCTCCACCGCATCGCCCGCGCGCCGCTGGCGCCGCAGCAGTGCACGCGTGACGAGCGCCGTCACGGCGATCGCGAGCGTGGTGCTGACGGCCAGCGCGACGACGACCGCGAGCGCATCGCCGCGCACGCGGTCGGCCGACACCATGATGCCGACGCCGGCCGGCACGAACAGCAGCGACAGGTGGCGCAACAGCTCGAGCGCGGTCGGCTCGATCGCGTCGGCCACCTGCGGGCGCAGCATCACGAAGCCGAACAGCAGCAGCATGCCGATCACGGGCCCCGGCACCGGCAGGCCGAACAGGTAGGACACGCCTTCCCCGAGACACTGGAAGGTCAGCAAAACCGCGAACGCCTGCAGCATGAAACGCTTCTCCCGAACGGGGCCGCGCTGCCGTACGGCCGCGCGACCGATGGCCGGCGGCTCGCGGCGCCGGCGTGGACGATACGCGCGATCGTACCAACAATGCCCGCGGCGCGGGACCTTGCGGGCGCCGGGCCAACGATGCGGGCGGTCACGGGCGCGTCGTGAAGCACCACGCGAAGCCGACGACGATGCGGCGCGGTTCGCGAAAGAACTCGTGTTGCCGAACCGGGACGAAAAAGCGCGGTCGATCGGGGCGTGCGGGTTGCAGTCCGGCACCTTCGCCCGGTTCACGCGCCGCACGCAACAAAGGCGGGCATGCGCCCGCCTCGTCGTCATACGCGCTCACGCTGCCCGCCTCACGGGCAGCGCGAGTGCGAACCCATCGCTTACTTCAGTCGCGTCGCGAGTTCATTCGCCATCGCCTTCGTCGCGGCCTTCGTCGGCGCGTCGCCGGCCAGCGCGTTCAGCAAACCGAAATCATGGATCGTGCCGTCGTAGCGCGTGGTCGTCGCATCGACGCCGGCCGCGTCGAGCTTGCGGCCGTATGCTTCGCCCTCGTCACGCAGCACGTCGAACTGCGCGACCTGGATCAGCGCGGGCGGCAGGCCCTTCAACTGCGCGGTGCTTGCGCGCAGCGGCGACGCGTAGATTTCGTTGCGTTGCGCTTCGTTCTTCGTGTAGGCATCCCAGAACCACTTCATCATCGGCCGCGTCAGGAAGTGCCCTTGCTGATACGCGTTGTACGAGCCTGTGTTGAAGTTGTGGTCCGTAACCGGCCACATCAGCCCCTGGAAGCGGATCGCGGGGCCACCCTTGTCCTTCGCCATCAGCGCCACCACGGCCGCCATGTTCCCGCCGACGCTGTTGCCGACCACCGCGAGGCGGCTGCCGTCGACGCCGATCTCCGCGCCGTGCGCGGCCACCCACTTCGTCGCCGCATACGCCTGGTTGATCGCGACCGGGTAATGCGCTTCCGGCGACGGCGTGTAGTTCACGAACACCGCGACGGCCCCCGATTGCACGACGAGATCGCGAACGAGGCGTTCATGCGTCGGAAAATCGCCGAGCACCCAGCCGCCGCCATGGATGAACACGAACACCGGCAGCGTGCCCGTCGCGCCTTGCGGGCGGACGATCGTGACCGGCACGGACAGGCCGTCCTGTTCGATCGTGCGGTTCGACACGTCGATCCCCGACAGGTCGACCTTCGTGCCGTTCTGCGCGTCGACCAGCACCTGGCGCGCCTTCGCGGGGCTCAGCGTTTCGAGGCCCGGGCCCTTCTGGCCGTTCAGCGCGGCGAGGAACGCGCTCGTCGTCGTATCGGGGCGGACGGTATCGGCACCGGCGGCGAATGCGGTGGTCGAGGCGGACAGTACAGCGGCGACGGCGGCAGCGATCAGCAGCGGCTTGACGATCTTCATGATGGTGTTCCTTGGCTTTAGCCGGTAAATGACGATGGATGATTCGCAGTGCGATCGATCAGGCAAGCGTGAGCGTGACGTCGATGTTGCCGCGCGTCGCGTTCGAATACGGGCACACGAGGTGCGCGCGGTCGATCAGCGTCTGCGCGATGTCGCGATCGAGGCCCGGCAGCGAGATCGTCAGTTCGACTTCGATGCCGAAGCCGTTCGGGATCGCGCCGATGCCGACGCTGCCTTCGATGGAAGCGTCCGCGGGCATCGCAATCTTGTCGCGGGCCGCGACGAACTTCATCGCGCCGATGAAGCACGCGCTGTAGCCGGCGGCGAACAGTTGCTCGGGGTTCGCGCCTGCGCCGCCCGCGCCGCCGAGTTCGCGCGGCGTGGTCAGTTTCAGGTCGAGGTTGCTCTCGGGCACCGTGGCACGGCCGTCACGGCCGCCGGTGGCTTTTGCATGGGCGCGGTACAGCACTTTTTCGATCGACATGACAGACTCCTTTTCAGCAAATGAATGAAACAGCCTTCGAACCGGGGACCGCGTGCCGACAGCCGTGCTGCCCGCATCGCGCTTGTGTATCTACTCATAGATAGATAAACATCCCCAAAAAATGCAGATGGTCGAGCCATCTGCGCCAGAACTCTATCTACCTATAGATAGACAGCAAGACTCAATAAAAAGGCGGCGAACCGCCTCACTGCATGCGCGCTCCGTCAGGACCGCTTTTTCCAGACGGCCTCGACATCTTCGAGGCGCGCCCGTGTGTGAAACAGCCGGCTGGCCAGCACACTGCCCTGGAACGCCGCGTACAACGTGCGCGCAGCCGTCTCGGGCTCGCCGCTGAACTGCAGCGTGCCTTCCTGCGCACCCTGCTTCAACAATTCCGCCAGCCAGCCCTCGTTGGCCTTGAAGAACGCCTGCACCGCCTGCCGCACATTCTCCGGCAACGTTTCGATGTCGGCCGCGAGCATCCCGCACAGGCAGATCAGGTTGCCGTCGCCGAGCGTCCGGCCGAACAGCTTCGTGTACAGGCTCAGCTTCACGTCGGCCGGCAACGCCGGATCGATCGCCCGCATGGCCGAGAGGACTTCGTCGCTATACGCCGCCACCGCTTCCAGCACGAGGTCGTCCTTCGACGGGAAGTAGTAGTGGATGCTCGACGTCTTCACGCCCACCAGGTCGGACAGGTCTCGATAGCTGAAGCCGTTGTAACCGCGCAGCATCATCAGCGTGGTCGCATGGTCGAGAATCTGTTCGCGGACGGTCGGTTTCGTTTCCATGGAGCGAACTTTATCTACTCATAGATAGACAGTCAAGGACTTTTTTAAGGGTGCAATGCGCACCGCACCGGGCGCCTTGTCCGCGCTCGCCGGCCAATGGCCGCCGGATGCTCGCGCCCGGTTCGGTGCGGCGCATTGCGCCCGAATCGGGCGGGCGTCGAACCGGACCCGCGATCCTCACTGCGGCTTCAACATCCGCTGAATGATCGTCCGCAACATCGCCCGGTGCGCGCGCGGCTTGAACCCCGGCTCGAACACCACGCGCCCGACCGCGCCTTCCGCGAGCGCGAGCAGCCACGTCGCGACAAGATCGGGCTTCAGGCTTGCGTCGATCTTCCCTTGCGCCACACCGCGCTTGATCAGCGCGACCATCCGCCCTTTCACCTGCGCCTCGTTCGCCGCGAACAGCGCGGCGACGTCCGGATTGCGCGTCGCCTCCGCCGCGGTCTCGACGCAGATGCGCGCATAGACGGGATCGCTCGACAGTTCCATCAACGTCAGTGCGATCTCCTCGATCGCGGCCAGCGCGTCGTCGGCGTCCGAATGCCGCGCGAACAGTTCGGCCATCTCGCGCTGGTCGTCCTGCGCGACTGCCTCGATGATCGACGCCTTCGTCGGGAAGTAGTGGAACAGGTTGCCGGGACTCATGCCGGCCGCCTTGCAGATCGCGGCCGTGGACGTCGCATGGAAGCCGTCGCGCGCAAAACAGTCGATCGCGGCATCCAGGATCTGGCGCCGCTTCGCTTCCACTCTTTCAGGGTCGATCTTTCTCAACAGGCACTCCGTACTCGACGATGACTCGAATCTTTATTAGACTGATTAATCGATCTATTATCGTGGCGACGTCCGGCAGGCGTCAAGGCAGCGTGCCCCCGCACATGCCGCCTGCGGCATCCGCTCACGCCACCGCACCGAGGGCCTCTTGAAACGAATCGTCATCGCCGGCATCGCGCTCGTCCTGTTCGTGCTCGTCGTGGCCGGTGCGCTCGTGCTGCGCGGCCTCGCCGACTTCGAGCTGAAGGGCGCGAACGTGTCGTCGCTCACGTTCCGCGCCAACGGCGCCGACCTCGTCGGCACGCTCGCGCTGCCGGCCCATGCGCCCGGCGCGCCGATCGTACTGCTCGTGCACGGTGACGGGCCGCGCACCCGCTTCTCCGACGACGCGATGCTGCCGCTCGTCAACAGCCTGCTCGACGCCGGCATCGGCGTGTTCGCATGGGACAAGCAGGGCACCGGCCGCAGCGGCGGCGACTGGCTCGCGCAATCGATGCGGGATCGTGCGAACGAAACGATCGCCGCGATGGCGCGCGTGCGCGCCGTCGTCGGCCCCGCGCACAAGATCGGCCTGCTCGGCTTCTCGCAAGGCGGCTGGGTCGTGCCGCGCGTCGCGAATGCGGTGCGGCCCGCGTTCTCGGTGATCGTCGGCGGCGCCGTCAGCTGGCGCCGGCAAGGCACCTACCTGACGCGGCAGCAGCTCCAGGCAACGGGCCTGCAGCCGGATCGAATCGATGCGACACTGGCCGCCGAGCGACGCGACAACGACGAAATCTTCGGTCGGACGAACGTACCGGCCGATCCGCGTCGGCGCCCCGACATCGAGCCGCGCCGCTTCGGCTTCATCGCACGCAACTACCTGGAGGATTCGTCGCAGGCGCTCGCGACGATGCAGGGGCCCGTGCTGGCCGTGTGGGGCGCGCAGGATCGCAATGTCGATCCGGTCGACGAAGCGAATGCCTACACGCATGCCTTCGCGAACCGGCCCGACCGGCGCGTGGTGGTCGTGCCCGGTGCGACGCATGGGTTGCTGCGCGCCGGCTGGTTCGACTACCAGCTCGAGTCCGACTGGCCGACGTGGAAGACATGGCTGTACATGGCGCTCGGCCGCCATGCGTATGCGCCCGGCACGCTCGCCCCGATCGAGGCGTGGATCCGGTCGCAGTGAACACGTGTGCAGTACCGCGGCGCCGCGAAGGCGCCGCACCTGAAACAGGCAATACGGCCGCGCCGGCTGGCGTGGCCGCATCAAGGAGAGGTTTCGATGTTTTCGTGGTTTGAACGGCGCCTGCCGACTTTCCCGCTCGAAGATCCCGTCACGCCGCCGAAGGGATTCTTCTCGTTCGTCTGGGCGTGCACGAAAGGCGCGCGCAGCTGGATCCTGCTGATCGCGTTGACGTCGGCCGCGCTGGCCGCCTACGAAGCCGCGCTGTTCGCGATGATGGGCCGCGTGGTCGACTGGCTCGCGTCCGCGACGCCGGCGGATTTCGGCAGCCGGCACTTCGGCACGCTCACCGGTTTCGCGGCGATCCTCGCCGGCAGTGCCCTGCTGATCGCGCTGCATACGATGGTCAAGCACCAGGTGCTCGCGATCAACTTCCCGATGCGGCTGCGCTGGCTGTTTCACCGGCTGATGCTCGACCAGAGCCTGTCGTTCTACGCGAACGAATTCGCGGGCCGCGTGACGACCAAGATCATGCAGACCGCGCTCGCGGTGCGCGATGCGCTGTTCATGTCGGTCGACGTCGTGATCGGCGTCGCCGCGTACCTGATCGGCATCCTCGCGCTCGCCGCCAGCTTCGACTGGCGGCTGATGATCCCGCTCGCGCTGTGGGCGCTCGGCTACGGCGCAGCGTGCGCGTATTTCGTGCCGCGCCTCGGTGCGGTCGGCAGCCGGCAGGCCGATGCACGCGCGCTGATGACCGGCCGCATCACCGACGCGTATTCGAACATCACGACCGTGAAGCTGTTCTCGCACACGCGGCGGGAAGCCGACCACGCGCGGCGCGCGATGGAGGCATTCAAGGCGACCGGCGACGCGCAGATGCGGCTCGTCAGCGCGTTCGAGGTCGTCAATCACCTGCTGTCGACACTGCTGCTGGTCGGCTCGACCGGCCTCGCGCTGTATCTGTGGATGCACGGCGAGGCGAGCGCGGGCGTCGTCGCGGCGGTGATCGCGATGGCGCTGCGCCTGTCGAGTTATTCGCACTGGATCATGTGGGAGATGACCGAGCTGTTCGAGAACGTCGGCACGATCCAGGACGGCATCAATACGCTGACGAAGGTGCGCAGCGTGGTCGACGCGCCCGATGCGAAGCCGCTCGCGGTGCAGCGCGGCGAAATCGTGTTCGACAACGTGCAGTTCGCGCACGAGGACAACGACCGTGCCGTGTTCGACGGGCTGAACCTGACGATCCGGCCCGGCGAGCGGATCGGCCTGATCGGCCGCTCGGGTGCCGGCAAGTCGACGCTCGTGAACCTGCTGCTGCGCTTCTACGACGTGGGCGGCGGCACGATCCGGATCGACGGGCAGGACATCGCGCACGTCACGCAGGACAGCCTGCGCGCCGCGATCGGGATGGTCACGCAGGATACGTCGCTGCTGCATCGGACGATGCGCGAGAACCTGCTGTACGGGCGCCCCGACGCCACCGAGCGCGAGATGCGCGATGCGGCCGTGCGCGCGGAAGCGTCCGAATTCATCGACCGGCTGCGCGACCGCCACGGCCGCAGCGGCTACGACGTCGAGGTCGGCGAACGCGGCGTGAAGCTGTCGGGCGGCCAGCGGCAGCGCGTCGCGATCGCACGCGTGATGCTCAAGGACGCGCCGATCCTCGTGCTCGACGAAGCGACCAGCGCGCTCGATTCCGAGGTCGAAGTCGCGATCCAGCGCAGCCTCGACGGCCTGATGAGCGGCAAGACGGTGATCGCGATCGCGCACCGGCTGTCGACCATCGCGGCGATGGACAGGCTGATCGTGCTCGACGAAGGGCGCATCGTCGAGGAAGGCACGCACCAGCAACTGCTGCAGGCCGGCGGCATCTATGCGGCGCTGTGGGCGCACCAGAGCGGCGGGTTCCTCGGTGAAACGGCTGAGGTGGAGAAGGCGGAGCAGTAGGCGGGACCGCTGTGGCAACATGGCGCACGGCGATCGCCGGCCGGTTCGGCCGCGGTCGCATTCCCGCCGGCGGGATGCCCGCCCCCGGCTTGCCGTCGCCCGACGCAGATCCAAGGAGCCCCGCATGACCACGCGACCGGATATCGCCACCGCACTCGACGCGCCCGATTCGGTGCTCGAGGAAGACGAGCAGCGATTCGTGCAGCGGATTCGTCAGCACGGGTGGTTCCGCACGGAAGTGTTCGCGGAAGGGGACGCACCCGGGTTTTCTTTCACGACCGGGCTGTGGGTCAACCACGGTTTTCCGGAACTCATCGTGTTCTCGATGCCGGCGCGCATCGTCCATGACGTGCTGTGGGACGTCTACCGGATGGTCGCAGCCGGCACGCCGCCGCCGGTCGGTGAAGTCACGGATGCCGTCTTCGGCAACGCGAACGCACTGCTGATGCCGGTCGAGAAGGCGCACTACGAAGCCCATCTCGGCTGGAACCGCTGGTTCTACGGCAACGACGAGTTCCCGTGCGTGCAGTTGCTGTGGCCCGACCGCGACGGGGTTTTTCCGTGGCAGCCGGAAGCGGACGACGCGTTGAACGCCGCGCAGCCGCGCCTGTTCGGCGCCGGCAACCAATACCACTGACCCGCGCGCAGGATCGCGCGGCACAGTGAACGCCCTGCAGCCGACGTCGCGATGCAGCGCGCGCGATGCGCATGTGCGCATCGTTCATCCAGCGTATGACGCATAACGTCCCCACGCACCGGCCGCCGGCCGGTTGCGCGCGCATCCATCTCCGCACCGCCTCATAACGATCCGACAATTTATTGGTTCCCTCGACGATGCGCTGTCCGTATCGTTCACCGACTCGTCAGACCAATCGACCAACGGGGGAATCCAACAATGAAACCAGTCCGTTCATTCGCACTGCTCGCGCTGCCGGCCGCGCTCTTCGCCGCCGGCGCCCACGCGCAAAGCAGCGTCACGCTGTACGGCATCGCCGATGCGGGCATCGCCTATGTCCACAACGCGCAGAACGCGAACGGCAGCAATGCGTCGAGCCTCGTCAAGTTCAGCAGCGGCAACCTGTCCGGCAGCCGCTGGGGGCTGCGCGGCACCGAGGATCTCGGCGGCGGCCTGGCCGCGCTGTTCCAGCTCGAGAACGGCTTCAACATCGGCACGGGCGCACTCGGCCAGGGCAGCCGCGAATTCGGCCGCAAGGCCGTCGTCGGCCTCGCGAGCAGCACATACGGCACCGTCACGCTCGGCCGCCAGTACGATCCGGTCGTCGACCTCGTGCAGGGCCTCACTCAGGACAACTACTTCGGCGGCGTGTTCGCGACGCCGGGCGACCTCGACAACTACGACAACAGCCTGCGCGTCAGCAACTCGGTGAAATACACGAGCCCGCTGATCTCGGGCTTCCAGTTCGAGGGTCTGTACGGCTTCGGCGGCGTCGCGGGCGCCACCGGCAGCGGTCGCACGTACAGCTTCGGCGCAAGCTACGCGAACGGCCCGCTGTCGCTCGGCGCGGGCTTCTTCTATGCGAACGGCGGCTCCTCGGTCGCGAACGGCGTGCGCACGTGGTCGAGCAGCTCGGACACGCTGTTCAACACCGTGATCAACCAGGGCTTCTCGAGCGCGAAGTCGATCCAGATCGTGCGTGTGGCCGGCCAGTACGTGGCCGGGCCCGCCACCTTCGGCCTCGCGTATTCGAATACGCAGTACGGCGCGGACACGCTGTCGGCGTTCAGCCAGAACGCGAAGTTCAACAACGGCTCCGCGTTCTTCAACTGGCAGTTCTCGCCGGCGCTGCGCGCGGGTGTCGGCTACAACTACACGTCGCTGACGGGCCCGTCTTCCGCGCACTACAACCAGGTCAACCTCGGCGCGGACTACGCGCTGTCGAAGCGCACCGACCTGTATGCGCTGTTCGGCTACCAGAAGGCGAGCGGCAACACGCTCAACGCGAACGGCGCGGTCGTGAAGGCCGCCGCGTCGGTCGGCTCGTACGGCGTGAACTCCGGCACCGATACGCAGGAACTCGCGATCGTCGGGATTCGCCACAAGTTCTGATCGCGTCGCCGCCAGGCGACGACAGCGACGGACGACAGCCGGCAGGCGCGCACCGCGGTGCGCGCCTGCGGCGCTTACACTGTCCGCGTTCACGTTCCGCACGACACAAGGAGGCCGGCATGCTGACCGTATGGGGGCGCCGCAATGCATTCAACGTCCAGAAGGTGATGTGGCTCGTCGACGAGCTCGCGCTTGAGCATCGGCACGTGCCGGCCGGCGGGCAGTTCGGCGTGCTCGACACGCCCGGTTTTCTCGCGATGAACCCGCACGGGCGCGTGCCCGTGATCGACGACGGCGGCACGGTCGTCTGGGAATCGCACAGCATCCTGCGCTACCTCGCCGCGCGTTACGGGCGCCCCGGTTTCTGGCACGACGATCCGGCCGAACAGTCGCGCGCCGACCGCTGGATGGACTGGTCGCAAACCACGCTGCAGCCGACGTTCCTGAACGGCGTGTTCCGGGGCTTCTACCGGACGCCGCCCGAGCAGCGCGACACGGCGCGCGTCGAGCAAAGCATCGCGCAGTGCGCGCAATACTTCCGCACGCTCGATGCGGTGCTGGCCGGGCAACCGTTTCTCGCGGGCGACACGCTCACGCTCGCCGACATCGCGGCCGGCACGCATCTGTATCGCTATTTCGAGCTCGACATCGCCCGGCCGGACCTGCCGCACGTGCAAGCATGGTACGAACGGCTGAAAGCGCGGCCCGCGTATCGCGCGCACGTGATGATTCCGTTCGACGACCTGCGGGGCAAGCTCGACTGAGCGGGCGCCACGCCAACGGCAGGCGGCTTGTTGGATGGTTGTAAGAACAACGGTGTAGGGTGCCGACCTGTACGCCCGCCGGATTTGCATGCGTCGTCGCGACCAGGATCGTCGCCAGGCGGGTCATCGCTGACCAACCACGCAGGCAACGTGATGAGCGCTCAGGACGTCCCGGTCGACTTCGCTTTTCAGCAGGACACGGCGGCAGCCGTCCATCGAAACGCCGGCCTCGACGCGTTGCGCGCGTGCCTGACGTTGCTGGTGGTCTTTCACCACTGCGCGATCACATACGGCGCGCTCGGCGGGTGGTACTACCGCGAGGTGGCTGCCGGGCCGTCCGTGGAATCCGCACTGCTGACGCTCTTCTGCGCGATCAACCAGGCCTTTTTCATGGGCCTGTTCTTTTTCCTGGCCGGTTATTACACGTCGCCGTCCATCGATCGCAAGGGCACCGCCCGTTTCGTCGCCGACCGGTTCATCAGGCTCGGCCTGCCTCTGCTGGTGTACGGCTTCGTGATCGGCCCGGCAACGATCGCCCTGGCGCAATCGGGCGCCGGCCGCCCGTTCGCGGATATGCTGGGCCGCCTGTGGCGCAAAGGCGCGTTCGAGAACGGCCCGATGTGGTTCGCCGAGGCGCTGCTGATGTTCAGCGCAGCCGCAGCACTCTGGCACATCGCCTGCCGGCGCACCGTGGCGCGCGATACGAACCGCCCCGCCCGCAACCCCTTTCCGTCCGACAGGACGTTGGCCGCCGCGGCGTTGCTCACGGGTATCGCGGCACTCGCGCTGCGGTCGCGATGGCCGGTAGGTACCAACGTATGGGGGCTGCAGCTCGGCTACTTCGCGAGCTACGTCGTGTTGTACGCAGCCGGGTGCCGGACCGCGCGCGTGCACTGGATCGAGCACCTGCCGGCACGGCAGGTCAGACTGTGGTGGCGCATCGCACTGCTGGCACTCCCTGTCCTGCCGGTCGCTTACCTGCTCGCCAAGCACGTTCCTGCATTGCGCGGCCGCCCGCAGGACGTGATCTACGCATTCTGGGAGCCGCTGGTCGCGTGGGGAACGAGCCTGTTTCTTGCCAGCCGTTTCCAGCGGCGCTTCGATCGACTGACAGGCGCATGGCGGTCGCTGTCCCGGCGCGCGTACACGATCTACATCATCCATCCGCCGGTGCTGGTGGGTATCGCCCTCGTATGGCGAACCGTGCCGGCGTCGCCGTTCCTGAAGTTCGCCGTGACCGGCGGTGTCGCTTGCGTCACGTGCTACCTGATTGCCGGCCTCCTGCTCCGCATGCCGAGACTCGCGTCGATCCTGTAAACGCACCCATGCCTGACGCAGCTGGTAGAAAGCGCACGATCAAGCCGGAAATGCGCGCCTAATGTCGCCGCATGCCCCCCGCCCCGCCCATGCCGCCGAACGCATGCATTCCGCCGAATTCGCGATGCGCGCCGACCGGGAACGCGCCATGGTGAAAACCGGCGCCGATCGGCACGCCGAAGCGGCGATGTTCGATCCCGTTGACGTGAACGACCGGATCGAAATGGTGGAAATGGTGGAAGTGGTGGAAACGATCGATGAAGACGAAGCTCACGCCCGCGCCGATGAAAAGCGGCGGCCCCCAGTACCCCAGGTCGGCATACGGGTAGTCCACCGCCGGATACCATAAAACACTACCATCGGGACTCTGCACGAACTGCCATGTGCCGTCGTCCTGCAGGCACGCACGCCCCACGATTTGCTGGTCCGTGCCGTCGATGTTCGCTCGCGCGACGACTGCACGGCAGTTGGCCGTGTCGTCCGCCAGATCGTCGTACGTTTGCGCGAAGACCGCCGCGGAACAGCCGAGACAGACGATACCTATCCCGGCTCGAAACAAGTTGCACATGATCGGCTCCTGATTGCCCCCGACCACTCGATCGCGTGGCGCCGCTGACGGCGCCCGACACATCGGATTGCTCACGCACGATTCACCACGCGGCGGTAACGCGCCGCCGCTTCGTACAAGGTCTCCTGCCTGCTGAACGATGCGGCGCGCGTGCTTATTCCAGGGGTCTGGTGCGATTGACCGACGCGGGAACCTTCGACAGTCGATGCCGCGGCTGGCGGCCGGCGCCGGCCTAGCGCCTCGCGAAGCGGTAAGCCGCTGCCGCCGTGATCCCGAATACCAGATGGGCCACCAGCGTGATCGCACCACGGACAGGAACGAACCACGGGAAGATCGCGGTGAAGGCGTACAGGTTGACGCCGTACAGGATGAGGCCGAACGCACCGCCTGCGAGTAGCGCGGCCGCGAGCGACAGGGTGCGAATCGTTTTCGCCAGCACGGCCGCATAGACCAGCGACAGCACCAGATGCACGAGGGTCGCCACCGCCATGACCAGCGGATCGAAGCCGGCGGAAGCGTCGAGCACGCGGCGCCCCATCACGATGGCGGCCGTAAGGCGTGCGTCGCGCAGCAGGTTCCCGATGGCATCATCGCCGGCGATCGGCCAGAGCAGCAGCTCGACGACGGTCGAGCCGACCGCCGCGGCGAACGCCGCCCAGAGAATCGGGACGACACTGGCGCGTTTCAACCGGCGCCCCCGGCGCAACCGGCCGAGGAATCGAAGCAGCGTGTGCCGCCCCCGCTCCGGCGCCGGCCGGGCAGCATGTGCCCGCGATGCCGAACCGGGCAGCCACGCAACATCACGACGCCCGTTCGCAATCCGTCCAGTAAGCGAACGGATCGCGATGCTTCGGATAGTTTTCGTCCAGCCATTTCAGCAAGGTCGCCCGTGCGTTGTCCATGTCGGCTTTCAGCGACGAGGTCGTCAATTCATGCACTTCGACGGACTTCTCGCGATCGACCACGAAGCAGTTCCAGTCGGGGCCGTCGAGATCCGGATCGTCGGACGCCTTCGACGACTTGCCCCAGCCGAACCCCTTGCGTGCGTCGATGTAGTACCGCGGATGCACTTTCAGGTACGACATCTCGCCGCCCTGCAGGCTGCTCTCCGCGCGCAGCACGTCGTGCCCGTCGACGATCTGCGTGACTTCCGGAAGCCGGCGCGCTCGCCATCCGGCGGGCAGCGTCGCGATGGCCTTGACGCTGTCGTACATCCCCCAATCCAGCCCCCACGCTTCGGCCATGCGCTTCATGAATGCGTCCGCATTCGGATAACCGCGCAGCTGAATCCGGGTCGACAGCGTGACTTCGATCCCGCCGCGCACGCCCGTGCCGGCGGATGCCTCGTTTGCGTTCGCTTCGAACGGGTTGCCGGGACGCGACGCGCGCGTCTCGTCCGCGGGCGCCATGCCCGAAAAAAGCTGGTCGAGCGCTGCACGCGCTTTCGACGATTTGTCCGGCCTGTTCATTGTTGACCTCGCTTGCACCCGCACGGATGCATACATTTCCGATTTTCGTTCATCTCTCCACCTCATCGTTTTTCGCGGACGCATTGTCGTCGATCCGGCGCCGCCGGCCTAGTGCCTCGAATCGCACACCGCGTCCTTCGCACCAGCCGGCCCGCCGTGGCGGGTCGCCACGACCATTTCCATTTCGCTCACTTGCCTGCCGCCACCGCCGCCCGCATCCGCTCCATCAACGCCAGCACCTCCGGCCGATTCTCCCCCTTCGCGTGCACGAAGTAATACCGGAGCACCGAATCGACCTCGTGGCGGCTCACGCGCACGAGTTCGCTGCGCTTGAGATAGGCGTCCGCAAGCGGTACGCGCGCCAGCGCCACGCCGAGCCCGGCCTCGGCCGCGGCCAGCACGAGGTTGTAATCCTCGAACCGGCGGTCCTGCGCGCGCGGCTTGAACGGCACACCCAACGCATCGAACCACGTGCGCCAGCCGGTCACATCGGAATCGTGCAGCAACGGCATGTCGAGCAACGCGGCATCGCCGCGCCGGCGGCGCTCCGCAGCCAGTTGCGCGGCGAGCCGCGGATGCGCGACCGGATAGAGCCGCTCCGGCATGAACGCACGGGTTTCGAGCTGGCGCCAGTTGCCGCGCCCGTACCGGACCGACAGGTCCGCTTCGCCGCCGGCGATATCCACGTTGCGAAGATCGATGCCGAGTTCGATCTGCAACGCGGGTGCCTCGCTCTCGAGCGCATGCTGCCGCTCGAACAGCCACAGCTGCGCGAACGCCGGCACCACGCTCATCCTGACCAGTCGCGGCGCGCGCGGCGAACGCCACTGGTCGGCCGCACTGTCGATGATCGCGAACGCCTGTTCGATCCGGCCAACGAAGCGCTGCCCGTCCGGCGTCAGGCGCACGCCGCGCGCATGACGTTCGAACAACTTCAGGCCGAGCCAGTTTTCAACGGCGGCCACCCGCCGGCTGATCGCGCCGTGCGTCACGCCGGAGACGTCGGCGGCGGCCAGGAACGAACCCTCGCGCGCGACCGTGCACACCGTCTCCAGGCTCGCGAGCGGCGGCCGCGAAGCCGGCGCCGGCGCCGCGGCGGGCAACGCCGCGCCACGCTTCGCGCGGGCTGAAGCGCCGGCCGGCCGCCGGCTCGAGCTGTGAATCATCTTCATATCTGGATGCTGATCTGTGCGCTAGCTTAACATCTCGCGACGCCGCATCATCGCCGCATGAACACACTCTCCACACCGTCGTCGCGCACTGCGCGGCAGCCGCTGGTCGCGGCCGGCGCGGTCGCCTTCACGATCGTTTCGTGGGCGTCCGCTTTCCCGTTCATCCGGATCGGCCTGCATGGCCTGACCCCGCTTCAGCTCGCGGCGGCGCGCTTCGCCACCGCGGCCGTGCTGATCGTCGCGTGGCTGGTGGCGCGGCGGCCGCGTGTGCCGACCCGGAGCGATGCGCTGCGCTTCCTGCTGTGCGGCTTTCTCGGCATCGCGCTGTACAACGCGCTGCTCAATACCGGCGAGCAGACCGTGTCGGCCGGCGCGGCGAGCTTCATCGTGAACACCCTGCCGATCTTCACGGCCCTGCTGGCCGCCGTGTTTCTCGGCGAACGCTTCAATCGCTGGGGCTGGCTCGGCTCGCTCGTCAGCCTCGCCGGCATCGCGGTGATCGCGCGCGGGCAACCGGGCGGCCTCGTCCTCGGCGCGGGCAGCACGCTGATTCTCGGCGCGGCCCTGTGTTCGGCCAGCTACTTCGTGCTGCAGCGGCGGCTGATTCCGGTATACGGCGCGCTGGCCTGCACCGCTTACACGCTGCTGGCCGGCGCGCTGCTGCTCGCGCCGTGGCTGCCCGGCGCGCTCGGGGCACTGGGCAGCGGGTCGCGCGATACGACGCTGGCCGTCCTGATGCTCGGCATCTTCCCGGCCGCGCTGGGCTACGCGACCTGGACCTTCGCGCTCGGCTACTTCGGCGCGGCGCGCGCCGCCAACTTCCTCTATCTGACGCCGGCGGTCGCGACGGCCCTGTCGATGGTCCTGACGGGCGAGCGGCCCGGGATCGAGACGGTGTGCGGCGGCCTGCTGGCGATCGCCGGCGTGATCTTCGTGGCGTTGCGCGGACGCGCTTAGGCACAACGCCGCATCGGGCCGGTACAGTCAGCCCGACACTCGTCACGCGAACCGGTCGGATGAACCCCGGCATCTGCAAAGCCGATCGGATGGCGCGGACTTTCGACTCGCGCCAGTTCGCCAGCGCCGTCGAGGCTTGACCGTTAGTTGCATCAATAGGGGCGTCGATCCCGATGAAACCCGGCAGCTCGACCGGATGCGCATTTACAACCGTCCAAACTGTGCAGACAAATCGACCGAACAGTTCCGGATTGACCGTGCATCAGTGTCCATGGCTTCGCCCCGGCCGTCGGCCGAATAATGGATGCGGCCGTAAGGCCGTCGACAGCGAATCGCAATCCATCGCGTGCCGCGGCGCACGATTTCCGGCGTCCGGCGCCTCCGGATTTCGGGCGCAGGCCTTGCCGCGCCCGCCCCGTGGCGCGATTCGCTGCAGCGCGCAAAATCGGCTTCATATATATTCATACGAATTGCACGCCGTCAGGCCCCGGCCCGCTCATCCGGGCATCACGCCGACGGGCAGGACGCGATGCAAGTGAAGCCCATGATGGGTATGGAGACTCGTCCGATCGCCCCGGCCTCGCCGTCGGACGGTCGAGACGTCCAATAGAACGATCATTCAAATCGGAGATGGCAGATGGAACGAAGCACTGTCGGCATGCGCTGCAAACCCCTGATCACCGTCGCACTGGCTGCCGCCGCATTCGCGGCCGCGTCGGGCGCGATGGCCGACCAGGTCGTCAAGATCGGCAGCGTCGAACCGACGACGGGCGGCATCTCGCACCTCGGCAAGGACAACGAGAACGGTGCGCGCCTCGCGGTCGAGGAAATCAACGCAAAGGGCCTGACGATCGGCGGCAAGAAGATCACGCTGCAACTCGATGCGCAGGATGACGCGGCCGACCCGCGGCAGGCCACGCAGGTTGCGCAGAAGCTCGTCGACGACAAGGTCGTCGCCGTGATCGGCCACCTGAACTCGGGCACGTCGATCCCGGCGTCGAAGATCTACAGCGACGCGGGCATCGTGCAGATCTCGCCGTCGGCCACGAACCCGACCTACACGCAGCAAGGCTTCAAGACGACGTACCGCGTGGTCGCGACCGACGCGCAGCAAGGCCCGGCGCTCGCGAGCTACGCGCAGGCGAAGGGCGTGAAGAGCGTCGCGGTGATCGACGATTCGACCGCGTACGGCCAGGGCCTCGCGAACGAGTTCGAGAAGAAGGCGAAGGCGCTCGGCCTGAAGGTGCTGTCGCACGACGCGACCAACGACAAGGCCGTCGACTTCCGCGCGATCCTGACGAAGGTCAAGGGCGAGAACCCGGACGCGATCATGTACGGCGGCATGGACGCCACCGGCGGCCCGCTCGCGAAGCAGGCGAAGCAGCTCGGCCTGCGCGCGAAGATCCTGTCCGGCGACGGCGTGTGCACCGACTCGCTGGCCGAGCTGGCCGGCCCGGCGGCCGACAACGTGCTGTGCTCGCAGGCGGGCGCCGCGCTCGAGAAGATGCCGGGCGGCGCGGACTTCCTCGCGAAGTACCAGAAGCGCTTCAACCAGGGCATCAAGTTCGATGCGCCGTTCGCGTATGACGCGGTCTACATCGCTGTGGACGCGATGAAGCGCGCGAACTCGACCGACCCGGCGAAGATCCTCGCGGCGATGCCGGCGACGAAGTACGACGGCGTGATCGGCACGACGACCTTCGATGCGAAGGGCGACCTGACGCACGGGATCATCTCGATCTACGGCTACAAGAGCGGCAAGAAGACCTTCCTCGACCAGGTGAAGATGTAACCCGCCGCGGCGCCGGCACGACGGGAACGCCACTCGTCGGCGCCGGCGCCGCGCGGGCCGATTTCTGATTCACGGAGACGAAGCATCATGTGCGCAATGGCGTATGCGGAATTCCAACAGGAGTTGAGGAAGGCACAGTTGACGGCGCGCGAGTTCGCCCGCCTGATCCGGATGAACGAAAGTTCGATCACGAATTATTCGAGCAAGGGCACCGTCCCGTCCCACCTCGCGGTCATCGCGAAACTGATCGGCACGCTGGCCGCGCACGAGATCGATTTCCGGCGCGTGATCCGGCAGATGCGGATCGAACCGAAACGGCCGCGCGGCGGCGGCGTATTTCCTGCGGCGGACAAGCCGCGTTCCAGAAAAACGGCGAAGACCGACGCCTGAGTGCAGGCATGCGTCGACAGCGGCTCAACGCTTGCCGCTGGACGCTCGATGCCGGAACGGAAGTCGTTTCACGGGCACCGCGCCATGCGACGCCCGATCATCCTCCCGCCGCCCGCACGTGATCGAGCAGCGCCTGCAACGGATGGCGCACCTGCTTCGAAGACATCCGCTTCACCTGGCTGCGGCATGAATAGCCGGTCGCCAGCGCCTCGCCTTCCCCATCCGCCGCATCGACGTGCGCCGCCCACGACTGCGCGTAGATCGTCTTCGACGTCTCGAGATTGCGCGCTTCGTGCCCATAGGTGCCCGACATCCCGCAGCACCCGGTTGCCTGCACCTGCAAGCGCAACCCGCGCCGTGCGAACACCTGTGTCCATTGCTTGCCGCTGTCGGGCGCATTGGTCTTCTCGGTGCAGTGCGGCAGCAACCGGTACGAACCGGCGACGCGCGGCACGCCGCCCGCATCCGCTTCCGGCAGCGCCTGCAGCAGCCATTCCTGCGGCAGCGCCACCTTCGGCACATCGGCGAGCCCCGTCACCTTCAGGTATTCCTGCCGATACGTGAGCGTCATCGCCGGATCGAGGCCGACCAGCGCGACCCCCGAGCGCGCCAGCGCCGCCAGCTGCCCGGCATTGCGGATCGCCGCCTTCTCGAACGCGCGCAAAAAGCCTTGCACGTGCAGCGCCTTGCCGTTCGGCGCGAGCGGCGCGAGCCACACCTGAAAACCCGTGCGCGCCGCCAGCTCGATCAGCGTCGCCAACTGCTCGGTATCGAAATAGCGCGTGAACGTGTCCTGCACGATGACGACGCTGCGTGCGCGCTGCGCGTCGCTCAGCGCGGCGAGCGCCTGCGGGTCGGCCGGCTTCACGCGCCATTCGCGGATCACGGCCGCGAGATCGAAGCGGCTCAGGAGCGGGCTGTCGACCATGCCGACGTGCCGCTCGAGCAGCGTGCGCACCCAGCCGGCGCGCATCAGCCCGTTGTACAGCGCGGGCACGCGCGCCATCCACGGCATCGTGAATTCGAGCGAGCCGATCAGGTAGTCGCGCACCGGCCGCAGGTAGCGCTGGTGATACAGCTCGAGAAACCGCGAGCGGAATTCGGGCACGTTGACCTTGACCGGGCACTGACCGGCGCACGATTTGCACGCGAGGCAGCCGGCCATTGCGTCGTACACCTCGTGCGAGAAATCGGCCTCGCCGTTGCGCGCCGCGCGGCTGTTGCGCCAGCGCGCGGCCAGGCCGCGCAGGAACGGCTGCCGGGCGCGCGCGGCCGCGACGACGTCGACGCCGGCCTGCCCTTGCAGGCGCAGCCATTCGCGCATCAGCGACGCACGCCCCTTCGGCGACTGCACGCGTTCGCGCGTCGCCTTCCACGACGGGCACATCGCGTCGTCCGGATCGAAGTTGTAGCACGCGCCGTTGCCGTTGCAGTGCATCGCCGTGCCGTAGCTCTGCCACACGCGCTCGTCGATCTGCCGGTCGTGGTCGCCGCGCGTCGGCACTTCGTCGATCTTCAGCAGCCGCATCGTGTGATCCGGCGGCGTCGCGATCTTGCCCGGATTGAACTGGTTGTGCGGATCGAACGCGGCCTTCAGCTGCTGCAGCGACGGATACAGCTCGCCGAAGAACGCCGGCGCATATTCGGAGCGCACACCCTTGCCGTGCTCGCCCCACAGCAGGCCGCCGTGGCGCTGCGTGAGCTCGGCCACCGCATCCGACACGGGACGCACCAGCGCCGCCTGCTTCGGGTCCTTCATGTCGAGCGCGGGGCGCACGTGCAGCACGCCCGCGTCGACGTGGCCGAACATCCCGTATTGCAGCCCGTGGCCGTCGAGCAGCGCGCGGAATTCGGCGATGTACGCGGCGAGGTTCTCGGGCGGCACCGCGGTGTCCTCGACGAACGGCTGCGGGCGGGCCTCGCCCTGCACGTTGCCGAGCAGGCCGACCGCGCGCTTGCGCATCGCATACACGCGCTTCACAGCGTCGTCGCCGGCGGCGAGCGTGTGGCCCAGGCGCTCCACGCTGGCATCGGTGCGCAGATGGTCGACGAATGCGCGCACGCGTGCGTCGACGTCGTCCGCGTCGTCGCCGCTGAATTCGATCAGGTTGATGCCGAGCGTCGGACGTGCGTCGTCCTGCGGGAAATACTCGGCGACGCTGCTCCACACGAAGTCCTTCATCGCGAGCATCAGCACCTTCGAGTCGACCGTCTCGATCGACAGCGGCTGGTGCGCGAGCAGTGCGCGCGCGTCGCGCAGCGCATCCATGAAACCCGCGTAGCGCACGTTGACCAGCACCGAAACCTTCGGGATCGGCAGCACGTTGAGCTTCGCCTCGACGACGAAGCCGAGCGAACCTTCGGCGCCGCACAGCACGCTGTTCAGGTTGAAGCGGCCGTCGGGTTCGCGCAGGTGCGCGAGGTCGTAGCCGGTCAGGCAGCGATTGAGCTTCGGAAACTTCGCTTCGATCAGCGCAGCCTTGTCGTCGCTGATGCGTCGCGCGGTGCGGTACACCTTGCCGATGCGGTCCTGCCGCGCGCAGCGGCGCTCCAGTTCTTCGGCATCGAGTGCGTCGCTGTGCAGCCGCTCGCCGCCCATCAGCACGAAATCCAGTTCGAGCACGTGATCGCGCGTCTTGCCGTACGTGCAGCTGCCCTGCCCGCTCGCGTCGGTGTTGATCATCCCGCCGACGGTCGCGCGGTTCGACGTCGACAGTTCCGGCGCGAAAAACAGCCCGTGCGGCTTCAGCGCCGCATTGAGCTGATCCTTGACGACGCCCGCCTGCACGCGCACCCAGCGGCGCTCGACGTCGATTTCGAGGATCCGGTTCATGTTCCGCGACAGGTCGACGACCACGCCGTCGGTCAGCGACTGCCCGTTGGTGCCCGTGCCGCCGCCGCGCGCGGCCACCGCGACGTCGCGATGCGCGGGCTCGGCGAGCAGCCTTGCCAGCAGCTGGACGTCGTCGGCATGCGCGGGGCAGATCACCGCTTGCGGCAGGCGCTGGTAGATCGAGTTGTCGGTGGCCTGCACCGTCCGGTTCGCATGGTCCGCGCGGATCTCCCCGGCGAATCCGGCGGCCCGCAGCGCGGCGAGAAAGTCACGGTACGCATTCGCGGGCGGGCTGGCGGGACGGGGCAACGAGGCGATCGACATGGGGCAAAAGCGCAGTGTGGGTGGAGCCGGCCGGTTCGCGCGCTCCAAAACATGACTTTTTGGCAAGTTTCCGCGCGACCGGGAATTCCAGTATCTTTGGAATTTCCGCGAGAAACAAACGAATTCTCACCCGGCAAATATTGCATAAAACTCATGAATTACCGTCGCCTCACCCCGTCCATGTCGCTGCTGCTCGTGTTCGAGGCCGCCGCGCGGCATGAAAGCTACACGCGCGCGGCCGAGGAGCTGTCGCTGAGCCAGAGCGCGATCAGCCGGCAAGTCCAGACGCTCGAGGATCAGCTCGGCGTGTCGCTGTTCCGGCGCGAGGGCCGCTCCGTGAAGCTGACCGAGGTCGGGCGCCGCTACTTCGCCGAGCTGAGCGGCGCACTGGGGCGCATCCGCGGCGCGACGCTGCAGGCGATGTCCCACCAGGCGGGCGCCGGCACGCTGCGGCTCGCTACCTTGCCGACGTTCGGCTCGAAATGGCTGTTGCCGCACCTGCACGACTTCTACACCGCGCATCCGGGCGTGACCGTGCACCTCCATTCGCGGATCGGCGCCATCGATTTCCTCAACGACGACCTCGATGCGGCCATCACCGTCGGCGCAGGCGACTGGCCGGGCCTGCACGCGCACCGGTTGTACAACGAGTTCCTGATCGCGATCGCGCCGCCGGACCCCGGCAGCCGCCGCAAGGCCGACGCGCGTTCGCCGGCGTGGGCCGCGAAACAGACGCTGCTCGGCGTGACGAGCAACCAGCAGGCGTGGGCCGAGTGGTTTTCGCACTATCGGCTCGACCATCGGCAGATGCGCATCGGCCCGAGCTTCGAGCTGACGTCGCACCTGATCCAGGCCGTGCGGGCCGGGATGGGGATCGGGCTGGTGCCGAAGGTGCTGGTGGAAGACGAGCTGGGCCGCAACGAACTCGTGTCGATCGGCGACGCGATCACCAGCCAGCGCAGCTACTACCTCGTCTATCCGCCGGGGAACGAGACGCTGCCGTCGCTCGTCGCGTTCCGCGAATGGCTGCTGAAGTCGTGCTGAAACACGGCCGCCGGCGGGCCGCCCGCGTTCAGGTACGCCATTCGCCGAGAATCTGCTCGGCCAGGTAGTCGCACGGCGGGCGCGCGGACTGTGCGCTGCGCGCGAGCACGACCTCGAGTTCGCCCAGCGGCGGCAGCCCGTGGCTTTCCGACAGCTGCACGAGATGATCGGGAATGCAGCAGCGCGCCAGCGGCGCGACAGCGAGCCCGGCCTCCACCATGCTGAGGAGGCCGAGGTGGCTCGGGCTCTCGTAGGACATCCGGTACGGGATCTTCCGCCGGTTCAGCGCCTTGACCGCGTGATCGCGCGCCATGCTGCCGCCGTGCGTGAAAAAGGCCACCGGCAGCGGCCGCTCCTCCCATACGTTGCGTTTCGGCGACCCGACCCACACGAGCGGTTCGAGCCGGATCAGCTCGCCGGTCACGCCCTTGATCCGCGTGAGGCACGCGAGGTCGACCGTGTTGTCCTTGAGCATCGGCACGAGCGCGCTGCTCGGCTGGCCGATCACGCGCACTTCCACGCGCGGATGCATCGCGGCGAACTTGCCGAGCACCTGCGGCAGCAGCGACGAAATGTAGTCGTCGGGCACGCCGATCGTCACGCGGCCGCGAATCTCCGGGCGCACGACCGACGCCCAGGCCTCGTCGCGCATCGCCAGCATCCGGCGGCCGTATTCGGCAAGCATCGTGCCTTCGCCGGTCGGCGTCACGTTGCGCGTGTCGCGGATGAAGAGCGGCTTGCCGAGCGCGTCTTCGAGCGCCTTGATCTGCATGCTCACCGCCGACGGCGACCGGTGCACGGCCTGCGCGCCCTGAGCGAACGATCCGGATTCGGCGACGGCCACCACCATCGCGAGCACATCGAGGTCGAGCTTTTTCATCGTGTTCAGAAAAACTGATCAATCGATTCAGTTTATCCCGTTTTACTGTTCGCCTCCACGATCGGACAATGACTCCCGTCAGCACTCACTCGTTGCAGGAATCGTCAGACATGCATACGTCCGGATCGCTCTACGGGTTTCTCGTCATCGGCGGCATGCTCGCGGTCACGCCCGGGCCGAACATGGTCTACGTGATGTCGCGCTCGATCGCGCAGGGCCGCACGGCGGGGCTCATTTCACTCGGTGGCGTGATGATCGGGTACCTGTTCTACATGTTCGGCGCGGCGTTCGGCATCACCACGCTGTTCATGAGCGTGCCCTATGCGGGCAGCGGGCTGGCCGTGGTCGGTGCGGCGTACCTGTTGTATCTGGCATGGCAGGCCGTCAGACCCGGCGGCCGCTCGCCGTTCGAGGTGCGGGCGTTGCCCAGCGAGCGGCCGCTGCGGCTGCTCGCGATGGGCGCGACGACCAGCGTGCTGAACCCGAAGCTCGCGATGCTGTTCATTTCGTTGCTGCCGCAGTTCATCGACTACCGGAACGGCAGCGTGCTCGGCCAGTCGCTGTTTCTCGGTTCGCTGCTGATCGCCGCATTCGCCTGCGCGAACGGGACGGTGGCGATCTGTTCCAGCAGCATCGCGAAGTTCCTGCACGGGCGCCCGACGCTGCTGCTCGCCCAGCGCTGGGCGATGGGGCTCATCCTCGGCGGGCTCGGCGTGCAGATGGTGGTCGATGCGTCGAGGATGGCGGGTGTGGCGTGACGTCCGCGCGTGCTCATGAAAAGGAATCGGCGAGCCCGGCGCGTCGCCGGCCGGTCGTCGCGCCAGGCATGCGCCGAAGACGCCGAACCGGCCAACGGCGCCCCGTCACTTCGTCAGCAACTCGGCCTCCAGCTCGCGCAGCCTCTCCGGAAAGCGGACGCGCAGCACCAGGAACCACCCGAGCCCGATCGCCAGCAGCGCGACGAACACATAAGGCAGCCACGCATACACGCCCTCCGGCACCGGATACACGCTGCCGGCCAGCGGAATCGCGAGCAGCACGACCGCAATGACGCTGATCGCCACATGCCGCGCGCGAAGCCGGCGCTGGCGGCGCAGATAGAGCGGCGCGCCGATCGCCACCAGCACGTATGCAAGCAGCCAGCCATACGTGGCAATCGAGCTGAGATAGCCATACGAGTCGAGTAGCGCGGTGCCGCGCGCGGTGAATACCAGCGCGGTGACCAGCGCCAGCACCGCGATCAGCGCCACCGCGACGTGCGGCGTCGCATTGCGCTCGTGTGCGTGACCCGTCGACGCATGCAGCACGCCCTGCCGCCCGAACGTATAGACGATCCGCGCCGCCGCATTGATCGACGAAAAGAACGCCGCGAAGAAACTCAACGCCACGCCTGCGTCGATCAGCACGCCGACCCAGCCGGCGCCGAGCCGATGCGCGAGCACCGCGAGCGGGCCGTCGACCCGGTCGAGCGGCGGCGTCTGCCCGTGGAACGCGCTCACCATCCCGTACGCGCCGATCACGAACAGGATCGCCGGCCCGACGACGCTGATCAGCACCGCGCGCGGAATCGCGCGGAACGGGTCGCGCGCTTCCGCGCCGAGCACGGTTGCACTCTCGAACCCCGTGAAGCTGAAGAACGCGAGCACCATCCCGAGCTGCAGCTGGGTCGGCTTCACGCCTTCGAGCGTCAGTTGCGCGCGATCGACCGGATGCCCGCCGAACGCGATCGTCCCGATCACGACGACGGCGATCAGCAGCAGCGTCGCGAGTTCGACGAACAGCGTGAACCGCGTGGACAGCCGGATGTCGCGAAACGCGATGTACCACGCGGCGAACGCGGTGACGACCGTGAGCCCGAGCACGGCGCCGAGCGGCGTCGCGCCGCCGAGCAGCCCGGTCTCGCGGCCCAGCACGAGAAACGTGTTGATCGTCCCCTGCAGGATGCCCGCGGCGGCCACCGCATAGGCAATCAGCAGCGACCAGCCGCAGATCGCGCCCCAGACCGGCCCGATGCCGGCCGACACGTATGCATACAGCGCCCCCGGCGACGCCGAATCGCGCGCGAACACCGAGATGCTCCACGACGCAAACAGCAGCGCGACGATCGCGAACAGGTACGCGAGCCACGTGCCGTTGCCGGCCGTCGCGAAGACGGCGGGGATCAGCACGCCGATCCCGCCGGACACGCCGACGAGGCCGATCGACTGCGCAATCAGTTCGGGCAGGCTCAGGTAGTTGCGCCGCAGGCCGCCCGCCGGCGGTACGGCATGCTGCGCGGGCAGTGCCTGCGCGGGGCTTGCTGGATGACTCATCGATTGACCTCGTCAGGAATGAAGCGGCGCCGCGTGCGTGCTGTCCGCGGCGGTAGTGGTGAGGGTGAAGGGGTGACGGCGGCCGGCGCGAGCCGGTCAGTTCCAGGAATGGCGCGCGGGCTTCACACCGTTGAGGTAGTAGTTGCCGATCGCGTGATACTTCCAGCGCACCGGGTCGTGCAGCGTATGCACGCGCGCGTTGCGCCAGTGGCGGTCGAAGTTGTATTTCGCCAGCGTCGACTTGCTGCCGCCGAGCTCGAACAGCTTGCTCGCGGCAAGCAGCGCCACCTCGGTCGTCGCGATCTTCGCCTCGCCCACCGCGATCGCGGCCTGCGCAACCGTTTCCTCGCGCGGCTCGTGCTTCGCCGCGTCGACGAAGCGGCCCGAGCGCGCGAGCAGCGCTTCGGCCGCGTGCACGCGGTACGCGATGTCGCCGATCTGCGCGACCGTCAGCGGGTCCTCGCTCGCGCGCTCGACGCCGCTGTCGATCCACGGGCGCGCATGCTGCTGCACGAACGCGATCGTGTCCTGCAGGGCGGCGCGCGCGATCCCGAGGTCGATCGCGGCGGTCGTGATCTGCGCGAACGGGCCAGCGAAGGTCGGGCGATCGTACGAACGCTGCGTGTGGAAGATTTCGAACGGGCTCACACGCACGTTCTCGACGATCACCGTGCCGCTCGCGGTCGTGCGCTGCCCGAAGCCGCTCCAGTCATCCACGACGGTCAGCCCCGGCGCACCCTGCCGCACGAAGGCGAGCACGGCCTGGTCCGACTCGTCAAGCGCGAGTACCGGAATCCAGTGCGCGAACAGCGTGCCGGTCGAATAGAACTTGCGGCCGTTCAGCACGAACGCGTCGCCGTCGCGATGCACGCGCGTCCGGATATCGAGCACGTTCTTGCCGCCGGCTTCGGAAAACGCGTTCCCGTAGCGCGTGCCCTTCAGGACGAGATCGAAGAAGAAGCGCTTCTGCGCATCGCTGCCCTCGAGGCGGATGTCCTCGATCAGGCAATAGTGGTTCTGCGGGATCTGGCCGACCGACGGGTCCGCCTCTGAAACGATCGCGATCACTTCCGCGAGCGTGACGTTCGACACCTCCGCGCCGCCGTATTCGCGCGGCACGGTGATGCCCCACAGCCCGCTCGACGAGAACAGTTCGATCTCGTCGAACGGCAGCTTCCGCTCGCGGTCGCGCAACGCGGCGTGCTCGGCCAGCCGTGCCGCGACCTGACGCGCGACGTCGAGCGCCTCGGCATCCGAGCCGATGACGGGAACGGGCGTGGCGCCCGCTTGCGGTTGCACGTTTTCTTCGATGATTTCCGTAGACATGTCGATTCCGGCAAAGCTCATGAACCGGCCGGCGGCGCCGGGAAGCATCCGCCGACCTCCTGTTTCGATATCCGAAACGTCAAACCGGGTCGACCCGCGAGAACCGCCGGTGTCGCCCCTTCGATCGGCCGGCGCGCGGCACGCGTTCGTGCCCGCCGCGCATCGGCCCCCGCGTCACGCGGCAACTGCCTGCCGTCGCGCCTCGAGTTCGCGCACGAGCGGCAGCACGCGCTGGCCGAAGTACTCGACCTCCTCGATGAAATGCAGGAACCCCGCGAGCACGAGATCGACGCCGATCGCCTTCAGCGCGACGATCCGTTCGGCGATCTGCTGCGGCGTACCGATCAGGTTCGTGCGGAAGCCGTCGTTGTACTGCACGAGATCCTCGAACGTCGATTTCGCCCAGTTGCCCTCCCCCTCCGGCGACGCCTTGCCGGCCTGCTTCACCGCATCGCCGAACGCATGCACGGCCTCGACGTGCGCGTGCCGGATGATGTCGTCGAGCACGGCCCGCGCCTCTTCTTCCGTATCGCGCGCGATCACGAACGCGTTGACGCCGATGCGCACGCGATGGTTGTTCGCCGCCGCCTTCGCGCGGATGTCGTCGATCTGCGCCTTCAGGTTCTCCGGCGTATTGCCGTTCGTGAAATACCAGTCCGACACGCTCGCCGCGTTGTCGCGCGCCGCGCGCGAGCTGCCGCCCTGGAAGATCTCCGGATGCGGCTTCTGCACCGGCTTCGGGCTCAGCGTGTAGTCGTTGAAGCGGTAGAAATCGCCCTTGAACGTGAAGTTGTCCTGCGTCCAGATGCCTTTCAGCGCCTGGATGAATTCCTTCGAGCGCCGGTAGCGTTCGTCGTGCTCGAGCCACGGCTCGCCGATCGCGGTGAATTCGCCCTTGAACCAGCCGCTCACGACGTTGATCGCGATGCGTCCGTTCGAGATGTGGTCGATCGTCGCGAGCTGCTTCGCGACCACGGCCGGATGCCACGGCCCCGGCAGGATCGCGGCGAGCACCTTGAGCTTCGTCGTCGCGTGCAGCAGCGCCTGGCTGAACGACACCGACTCGTGCTGGTATTCGGCGCCGTAGCCGGCGGTGAAGCGGATCTGGCTCAGCGCGTACTCGAAGCCGGCCGCCTCGGCCGTGCGTGCGAGCTGCTGGTTGTATTCGAGGCTCCAGTCGGTGCGTTGCTCGATCGTGCTGACGACGAGGCCGCCGCTGACGTTCGGCACCCAGTAGGCGAACTTGACGCCGTCGGCGGAAGGGTCGGTATGGCTCATGAGTGTGTCCTGGTCGGGAGGAAAAACGCAGGCGGCCTAAGCGGCCGCGACGGAAAGCGCATGCGGGCGCAGCTGCGGCACCGCGCGATCGACGGCGAGTGCGATGCGCGCACGCAGCGCCGGGCTCGCGATCTGGTACTGGTCGAAATCGCTTTCGGACGCATACACGCCGATCGGCAGCGTGCGTGCCTGGAAGAAGCTGAACAGCGGCCGGAGCTGATGGTCGATCACGAGCGCATGACGCTCGCTGCCGCCGGTGGCGGCGAGCAGCACGGGTACGTCGACCAGCGCCTCGTGATGCACAAGGTCGAACAGGTGCTTGAAGAGGCCCGTGTACGACGCGCGATACACGGGGCTCGCGACGACGAGCGCATCGGCCGTCTCGATCGCACGGATCTGCGCGTCGAGGTCGGCCGGCACCTGCGCGCGCGCCAGCGCGCCGGCCAGCCGGCTGCCGATCTCGCCGAGTTCGATCAGCCGCGCGTCGATCGGCAGCGCGGCGCCGAGTGCCGCGACGATCGCGTCGGTCAGCGCCAGCGTGCGCGACGGCCGTTGCAGGCCGCCCGATATCGCGACCACGTTGATTGCATTGCTCATCGGTTGCATTCCCATTGTCGAATCGGGTGCCGATGCACCCGCCACGAAATGGGTCAGCAAGGAGCGTGCCATTTCGACGAAGGCGATGAAAAAGCGATCGTCTGCATGACGAAATGCATCGCGATCGACGACCTGTCGCGGCACTCCCGCCGATCGGCACACGTTGATAAGCGTGCCAGCCACGGCATCACAACCATATTCCGCAGCACGATGAACTGGGGGAAACAGCGCTGCTGATGCACTGCTGCGTAATCAGCAGCGCCGTGTGCGGCGGACGCATTTTTCCGCTTCCGCAGGGATTCCGGCAGGCGCGCGGCGTCCAGCGCAGCAATCCGGCATTGGTTATCAGAAATCGATGTTTCCCGCGTTGCGCAAAACGTTGAACACTCTGCTGATCACGCAGCACCCGGTCGGCAACGCCCGATGCAGCCTGGCCGTTTTCGTGCAGCGACCCGACGCATTCATCGCCATGACATCCATTTCCGTATCGCCCCGCGCGGAAAGCCTGCGCGTCGTCGCGCCGTCCCGCGACGAACCGGCTCCTCCCGACGCACTGCAAACCGCCGGGCGCCTGGCGGCCGGCTTTGCACGAACTGCGGCCGAACGCGACCAGCAGGGCGGCACGCCGAAGGCCGAGCGCGACCAGTTGCGCGACAGCGGCCTCCTCGCGTTGAGCATCCCCGCCGCCTACGGCGGCCTCGGCGCAAGCTGGCGCACGACCTTCGACGCGGTCCGCGTGCTCGCGGCCGCCGACAGTTCGCTCGCGCACGTGTTCGGCTTCCATCACCTGATGCTCGCGACCGTGCGGCTGTTCGGCACGCCCGCGCAGTGGGAATCGTGGTTCGAGCGAACCGCCCGCCAGCGGTGGTTCTGGGGCAATGCGCTGAATCCGCTCGACGAACGCACGGTCAGCCGTTCGCGCGGCGCATGGCACGAATTCAGCGGCCAGAAGAGTTTTTGTTCGGGGGCGCTCGATTCGCAGATGCTGATCGCGTCCGCGCACGACGCGCAGACGCGCGCGTTCCTGATCGCGGCCGTGCCGACGCAGCGCAGCGGCATCTCGATCGCCGACGACTGGAACAACATCGGCCAGCGACAGACCGACAGCGGCACGGTCACGTTCGAGAAAGTGCGCGTCGAGGAACACGAACTGCTGACGGACCCGGGCCCGCTGTCGACGCCGTTCGCGTGCCTGCGCCCGCTCGTCGCGCAGCTCGTGCTGACGAACGTGTATCTCGGCATCGCCGAAGCCGCGTTCGGCGACGCGCGGCACTACACGCTGCACGAAGCGCGGCCGTGGCCCGGCGCGCAGGTCGCGAGCACCGGCGACGATCCGTACATCCTCGGCCAGTACGGCGAATTCTGGGTCGGGCTCGAAGCCGCACGCGTGCTCGCCGACCGCGCGGCGGATCGCCTCGACGCCGCGTGGGCGCGCGATGCGGCGCTCACGCATGCGGAGCGCGGCGAGGTCGCGCTTGCCACGGCCGCTGCAAAGGTGTCGGCCACCCGCACCGGGCTCGACCTCTGCACGCGCATGTTCGACGTCGCCGGCGCGCGCGCGACGCATGGCGCGCTGCGGCTCGACCGGCACTGGCGCAACCTGCGCACCCATACGCTCCACGATCCGCTCGCGTACAAGATTCGCGAGATCGGCGAATGGGCGCTCAAGCGAACCTGGCCGACGCCGGGCTTCTACTCGTGAACCGCTCCCCGTCCGATGCGTGGCCCGACGCCGCGCCCGTCCTCACGCTGCCCGACCGGCCCGCGCTGGCGACGTCCATTCGCGCCCGCGCGCAGGTGTTCGTCGATCCGCGCTCGGTCGCGCTGCTCGAACGGATTCGCCTGGTCGCGCCGAGCGACGCGAACGTGCTGATCGTCGGCGAGACCGGCACCGGCAAGGAACTGATCGCGCGGCACGTGCACGGCCTCAGTCGCCGCAGCAACGGGCCGTTCGTCGCGGTGAACTGCGGCGCCTTCTCCGAGACGCTCGTCGAGAGCGAACTGTTCGGCCACGAGAAGGGCGCGTTTACGGGCGCGTTCAGCGCGAAGCCCGGCTGGTTCGAAGCCGCGAACGGCGGCACGCTGTTTCTCGACGAGATCGGCGACCTGCCGCTGTCGATGCAGGTCAAGCTGCTGCGCGTGCTGCAGGAGCGCGAGGTCGTGCGGCTCGGCTCGCGCACGGGCGTGCCGATCGACGTGCGCGTGGTTGCCGCGACCAACGTCGATCTGCAGCAGGCCGTCGCGCACGGGCAGTTTCGCGGCGACCTGTTCTACCGGCTCAACGTCGTGCAGCTCGCGGTGCCGACGTTGCGCGAACGCCCCGGCGACATCCTGCCGCTCGCGCGCCACTTCTTCGACGACTACCGGAGCCGCCTCGGCTACGGGCCGCGCAGCATCGACCCGCGCGCCGAGCGCCGGCTCCAGGCATACGGCTGGCCCGGCAATATCCGCGAACTCGAGAACGTGATCCATCACGCGCTGCTCGTGAGCCGCCACGACGCACTGCAGGAGGCCGACCTGCATCTCGCGGCGCCCGACGTGACGACCGCCGCCGTGCATGCACAGGCGCAGGAACCCGGCCCGGCAACCGGCGCGCAGGCTGCACTCGAACGCGCGCTGCGTGCGCTGTTCGACGAGGATCACGGCAACCTGTTCGAGCTCATCGAGGACACCGTGATGCGCGTTGCGTTCGATTTCAGCCACCGCAACCAGATCCAGGCCGCACGGCTGCTCGGCATCAGCCGCAACGTGCTGCGCGCCAGGCTGATTCGCGCGAAGGAGATCGCGGCAATGAAGTAGCCGCGCATGGGAGCACGCCGCCGGCCCGCTCCGGCGCGTTTCGCGCCGCGATCCGTGCGGCAGGGTCCGAACCTGATGTATCGTGGCGCGAGGCGCGCGCCTCGTTCCCCTCCCGCATCCGGTCGTCCGTTGCATGACCGCCCGGGCCCGGCGACAGGCCGCACGCACGATCCTCCGCAACACGAAAGGCCGTCCGGCGCCCGTGCGGGCCCGGCCATGCCTCGTTCAACCGTCCGGAACCCGTCGCCATGAAAAAGCTTGTCAACCGCCCGTCCGATGTCGTCCGAGAAATGCTGGAAGGCATCGCGCGACAGTCGCCGCATGTCGCGATCCTCGGCGACGAGCATGTGCTCGTCCGCCAGCCGCTGCCCGAGCCGGCGCAACGCCCCGTCGCCGTCCTCTCCGGCGGCGGCAGCGGCCACGAGCCCGCGCACGGCGGTTATGTCGGCGAAGGGATGCTGAGCGCGGCCGTCTGCGGCGAAGTGTTCACGTCGCCGTCCACCGACGCGGTGCTCGCTATGGGCGTACAACAATGTCTGCCGTAATTTTTCGGTGAGACGCTAGGAGTTGATCGAGATTGCAACGGCTCAAGGATTGCAATGTTTGCAGGTTATCGACACCAACCAACAAAAACACCATCTCACGAAGCCACAAAGTCTGCGCCTACCGCGCCTATTAAGGCAATCCAAATTCGTGACATATCGATCCGAGCAAATAATATGCTGCATCGCAACATTTAACGTCCGAAATTTCCCGCCTGAACCAAATCGATCAGTCATGCATCATCACGTGGACGCTGCGATACGAATCCCCGGATCCTCGCCTTCTGCTCAGCGGTAAAGCTCTTCATCGCCAATCCTGTACCCCGGATCATCTCGTCGATCGCACGATTACCCCTTCGCAAGTTATATTTCAGTGCCATCGAGCCAATCCATGAAATCACTCTTTCACGGTGATCTTCACGGCTCTCAGTCAACTCCGCCCAAAGTGGAGATCGTGCGTAGCTTTCTGAAGCCAAATGTAGAGGTAACCCAGCTCTTTCGAGAATAGCAGCTCGACTTGCTCGAACTGGGGGCTCTATCTGCATAATTTCGAAATAGGCCTTTCTGACTCTGTCGCCCTCTAAATCCACGCCATTTATGTGAAATGGCGCCTCAGTACGCCATGATCGATGGCTTCGGTTAAAGCGAACGAACCACGCATGATCATCTTTGCGAAGCGCCTCATACACACGGGGATTTTCGCGCTGCGCCGACGAAATGCGCGATGTAAGGGGAGCTTCATCAATGAGACGCCGCCACTCTCCGCGAAGTTTTTTGACTTCCGAAATAGATAGAGGTTTTCGTTGTTCTGGTCTGCTCCTATGTGCCCAAGCCAGTCCAGTTGATTCACCAATATTCAACTCGAGCGCCGCTTTCTTTGGGCACAACCCCATCTCCAATAGCTTATTGAACCTCCTACGATATCTTGCCCCGTAAGCAAATGGAGTCATGGTCAACACCCCAACCTGGGATGCATCTTTCACTCGATATGATATTCCACACGAACAAACCACCTTCCACCCACCAGATCTTATTAAAAGACCCTCAGCCGTGTAAGTATCACATCTTCGATGCAGAACCCCAGAGCAAGGTAGCAGATCCGAGTTTGCGAAAGATACGCTCCCACCTTTCACCGGGATCAACTTCCTACGAGGGGCAGGCACAAATGATCCAGGCGATGCAACACGATTTTCAAGAAACGATTCAGCAGCGACGAACATGAACGGATGTATAAACTGACCATCACCGGCACGTTTTTGAAGACCAAACGACCATTTCATGATTCGCCGCATATTTATTCCGGATAAATGGCAGTACTCAGATCCAAAATATCCCATCCACTCAGCGACAAGGACATCCCTTTTTATAGTTAAATCCGGCCTCAAAAATCCACCGCAACGCAACAAATCTCGATATTTTTCTTCCAGAGGTATAATTTCATATACCTCATTTTTTGAAGCACTCAATTTCGCAAGATATTTAATTGCCGTCGCCTCAGATTGCGACAGCGCTTTAACGATCACTTGATCAAGAGCCCCTTTGCATCGCCTGACAGTTAGATCAAGGTTACGGTCGGATTTTATTGGATCCACCACCTTTAAGGCAGTTAAATGCTCTTCACAATAATATACACCCGGCAATTGATGACCCACCTTCCAATATGGCTCAATACCCTTGCACCTCCACTCAGCCAGACAATCTTCACAGTATCGCAACCCTGCAACACAATCAAAACCCCTGCCATACGCGCTCAATCGGCCTGCTGAACCTCTTTCAGGTGGACACAACATGTTCTTCAATATCTCTTCCCGCAATGAGGGGGAGACGACCCTTGTTGCGTACCAAAATTCAGTGTGATTTTTAACTATGTATTCACCACTTACGTTCCAGTAGTCACGCGCCTGCTCAGCAAGTCGAGAGATCGAACTTGGCAATTTTGCGCTTGGCTTGCCAACGTAGCCGAAAAGATGAACTCTAAGTCTTGCTGTCGATTTGAGCCCAATGAATTCTGCATAACGCCCAAAGTTGCTACCCAGAGTTTCGCCTTCGCAAAGAGGAAATAGTGCGACCGCCATCACCCACCCATATGTAGGTTAACTCAATCACATTACGCAATCACGGCTCGGTTAATTAATTTGCCGAACCCAACAACTCAGCCCAGACATTGAAACACTCCGATTAACGATCGAAAATTTATTTGAATCGCAATTTCCCCCTGCAAATCACTCCTCGACATTTTTCATATTTTAGAACCCTGCGACGACCGTCTTAGATAGTAACGTCGCGCGGCCTCATCACTCAATTTTTCTGTTGAAGCAGCGGGAAATTCTCTTTGCACCGTGTTTATAAGCGATGATGCGACATCCTCGGGAATCCCCAGAAGCAGCAATCTCGAAACTGCATCAATCGCTGACTCCTCCTGATCGTGCTGAATAGCGGACTCAGTGTACATGTAACGCTTCGCCTCTGCCTCCATGGAGGCAACAATATCGTTTAATGTGTCACTCAATAAATCCTCATATTGTGACATCCGTGATTTATCATTCGATCCAATTGCTGATACTATCGGCTTTAATGACCCCATGTGTTCCTCATAGACATCTCGCAAAATTTCCACGGTGATTTTTTCGACGCCAGTATAGATCGCACTTTCCTGAGCAAGCTGATACAGCGGAATTGCAATCCCCGGCAACCCTTGAGACATTTCATATAACGCACCCCTAACTGCCAAAGACAACGGCTCTGCATTTTTGAGCCATTGATACTTCCCCAATTGGTCGCAGAATATTTTCCAATCTTTCAAATTTCTCATCCCGACCCACTCAATAACACCACGACTGCTAATTCGCCGGGCCAACCTTAGAGTTTTTCGAAACAATCTTTGAGCCTTCGGAGTACCACTTGCGATAATAGGGACGCCTCCGCAGTTTGCAAAACCAACAAAGAAGTCGAACAGAGGATCAGCTCTCGATATTGCTCGAAGTGCATTTTGTATTTCGTCAAGAATGATTAATCCCGTCCTATGTCGCCGAGCGATTCGGTACAGCTTGTTTGCGCAATCTTCCAATGTGGCCCCAGATTTAAGCTCATCCAGGTATCGCGTTCCAAGTAGCTCATCATATGCTCCGATTATTGACTTTATCGTATCCTTTAGACTTGCACTTGTAGGGCAATCAACCTTTATAGCAACTACCTGCATCAACCCAAATTTACTGTGCCTTATCACCTTTGGCATCAACCTCAGCGCATCCTCAATCACGGTTGATTTTCCCGCGCCAGATAATCCAAATATTCCCGCACAATATGCGTGCGAGCGTGCGTGGTCATATATTGGAATCAACTCGCCATTCTGCGTACTTCTATATCTGTCGCCAATCTCTTCAGAATTCTCTACGATTGAGCTTTGCCCGACGTAATTTTGCCGGATAATCGTCTGTATCAGATTGGCAACTTGCAAACTTGCAGGCACTGGAACGACCAAGCGCGACAAACGGCCAATGACATGTAAGCGATACTCATCTGATCTCAAACATTCCGAGGCTGACCATGCAACTGGAACGGAAAGTGCCCGCATAATCGACTTACTGTCCCATAGCGGACCCAGGGCCGAGATGAGCGGGTTGCTCTTGTACTCTGGTGGCAGGTCGCCTTGATAATATTCCGCCTCTACGAATTGCTCGCATTGCCTCACCGGCGTTTGCGTGTCAACGCGGTCAGGCCTGGCAACCTTCTTCGCCTCTGTGGTGATCATCGCTAGCTCCTACTTATCAAGCGTCTCAAGCAGCGTTCTAACTCGTTCCTCACGCAACTCTTTGGCCGTCAATCGACCGCTCTTCCGCGTCGATGAGCTACCAGCATCCACCGCCTCGTTACTTGCATCCCCTTCACCGTCGTAGGTCTCCGCTCGGGCGGTCGCTGACTGTGGGGCACCGGAATTCTTGTTCTTTGAGACCTTCCTCTTAACAGAGCCGGATTTTTCGGATTGCGTTCGCTCGCTTTCCGTCGTGCCCGCTGGACGGTCATCAATCGCACGCTCAACTTGACGCATTTCTTCCATATGCTTGATATCGACGCAACGCATCCCAGAGGCCTTCAATGCCGCTTTCGTCACCGCGACCGCGTCATGACCTATCTTTGCGATGTTGTAAGCTGCCATCGCTCTGTCAGCCTCTCCCGCCTCATCGGCCATAGCAATATTGGTCGAGTTAAGCGCCCTATAGAGCTCCAGCTCCTGGTGCGTAAGGCCCGCGAACTTATCTCGCTCGCCCTCTATTAGTGGGCATGAAATTGGCGCCCCCAACCCGAGGAGGTCAATGCTGCTGTTGTCCGCTGAATCGTAACGAATTTCCACGGTCGACTTAGTCCTGCTCTTGCCTCGATACATCGCTTGTCGTTCAACAACTGACAAATCAGAGCACTTATAATGCAAGCCGTTGTATCTAATGCCTGATCCGTCAATTGCTCCTTTATCTGGCCGCGTTACCTTCACGCGGAAATCCACGACATCTATATGCCGTCCGTAACCGTTTGTTTCCATACCGTATGTCCATAGTTCCAAGGGACTGGGCGCGCGCCCTGCCTCCACCATTTCTGGAGGAGTGGGATATCCACGAATGGGATGTCGGTTGTAACTCAGAACCGCGCGAAGGACGGCCTGCCGCAGCTCGTGTATATTGAGCGCGGCGTGACATGCCGGATGTTCGACTCCGCGATCCAAAGAATCTTTCTCAACGATTCCAGGCAACACCGAGCTCCAGATTGCCGGAATAATCCCAAACCGCCGCTCCATTACACTACGCAAATCAGGGCGATACGCGGGAGCATTCGCAAGCTCAACTCGAAATTCTTTGATCAGCGGACTTGCTTTGTGGACACTACTCACCTCCCCTTGATCTGCATACAAAACCTCACATAGATGTTGAGCGGGCCAGATACTCTCAGTAATTTCAATGCCAAGTGATCGGCAAAACTCCACTTTTGGGGAAATAGCGTTGACGAGTGCCATCATTGCACCATTCCAGCTAGGCGGATCGAACGTTACATAGAATCCAGCAACCAACGTAGATGAATCGTCAATCACTAAGTAAAGCGTCGGCCTACCGATCACTGTCGTCCGGAGAATCTTTCCAACGAGATAAATATCAACGATCGTCGCATCAATGTGAAATTTCTCGCCAGGTCCACGAGAGTTTCTTAGTTTCCCAATTAGAGGTCGCTCATGGAGGATATATTTCTTCCTCCCGACCCTGTGAATTCGAATAACTTCGTAAGAATAGTTCTGCCAGATGTAATACTGTAGCTGTCGACGTGTGAGTACAATCTTTCGACTAAGCGTCAGCTCGACCATCTCCCGTTTGTCGTTGTAGACAACCCGGTCGCAAAGGAACGTAGCGCGCAGCCAGTCCAAAGCCGCTTCCATTGATTTCTGCGCTCGCTTTCCCTTCGCATACTCAAACGAAAGATAGTAGTCAGCCGCCAGTTGAAGCAACTGCCGAACCTCTTCGCTCCTGGCTGAGGCGCTCAGCAGCCGTTTGGTTGCCTTACGTCCCGGGCGACGTTGCCAGTTGCGCTGCTTGCCCCGCCCTCCGCATCGGTCGTAGTCGTCCGCTGCCGCAGCAGGTGTCATCCCGCGCTGAAAGAAACGCCTGACGACTCGGCGCAGTGTGTCTATCGAGACATGCACGACTTCGGCGCAGCGTGCGATGCGCTTAGCGCGCGTTTCACGATGAAGCAGTTCTTCGAAGGCATCACCATGAATCGAGGCCAACGCCGGTGAGCCGTCGTCACGGGCTGCTGGCTGATCAAATGTGAGCAACGCCTCAATGAGCTTCCAGCCCTTCGAGAGAGTGGGGTCTTTGGCTATTTCGCGATACTTGTCGGACCGCCTCGTGTGCACAAAGCAGGGTTTGCGCCTTCGCTCGGACACTACGACGGGCAATCCCGGCAACTTCTCAAGCGCAAGTTCCGCCTCCACGTTTGGAGACAGCCTGAGCAGCACCTCTTCAGTCTTGAGTTTGAAGGGCTGAGCGTGGTGGTGAGCGGCGGACTCCTTTTGATACTCGATATCGATGAGATGGGTCCATCGCTGACCAGCACCGGTTTTCAGGACAATGTATATGCGCTCGCCATTGCACTCCTTGAGCACATCGCCGACCGCGATCGCTGTCGGGAACGTTGTTTTTGGTGACATCGTCACCCCCTGACGTGCCGCGGATGCTGAGTGTCAGTGTGAAAGCCCTGTCGGACACACCGAAATTTCTGTCAGCATAATTCTGAGCGGATCTACGGTATCGAGATTGAATCGAATGCGCTTCAGTGCCGCCAGTTGCCGGAACGCCCTTACCCCCGAGCCGACTGGGATAGCAAGCGAGCGGTCGACGTTACGGCACGCCTCTATCACCGACATCGATGGCTGCCGGCGAACGAGCTGATACAGGGCTCGTTGCGCGGTCAATTCCGCGTCACTAAGATCGCGTCCGAGCATGTCGTTGGCCGCACGGAAGATCCACGCCAGGTTCTTCGACCTGTCTGCGTGCATGCCATAGGCCACCACTGCTTTGTATCTCGCCCCCTCGTTCTCCCACGTCCTTCGTTCAATTTCCTGACAGCGCGTCAATGGACGGATTCCCCGTGGCCAAACTCCTTTAACCGAAAGCACCTCACGGTGGTACGAGTTTCCACTTCGGACGAGAAGCACTAGATCGGTACTCAGGACGGCTGGCTCGCCCGTCCGCCGATACGTTGGATGGTCGATGTTGAGCTCAGCAGCAGCCCGCTGCGTCTTGTCCCGATTGAGCGCGCACTGATCAAGTATTGCGACGACATCGGACCGCCACCACGCTTCCAGGAAGACAGCATGTTCAGCCTCGGACATGAGATGGACTTCGTCTGCAGGTGCCTTCTCACAATACAACCGTGTCTTGACACCCGAGCCAGGCATGTCTCTCGTGTGTATCCAGCGCCGGTACTCGCCGGCCCTGTTCGCACGTGCCTGTTCCGCGAGTTTTCGAGCCAGCGTACCCTCTCGCATCGTCAGCGTTCTGGAACTCATGATGATCCTCCTGCGCTCCTCCGATTCAACCCTATCCGCACATGCTATTGGCGGCCCCATGCCAGCTCACGGTACATCGGTTGGCCCATCCGCGGAACGGAGTCTAGGTCTCACTTCGCGCATTTCAAGATCGACAAATGTTGCGCACGCTTCCAAGACAGCGTGGCATGACGCATATATCAGATCAACGCCCCTATCAAAACGAACCGGCAAACGGATCTAGACTAGCTCCACTGCGTTCCACTGGAACGCTTAGTTTTTGTTAACTACCGCGGTCCGTCGATAGCACGGATAAATTTAAATCAACAACGGAGGGAGCGACAAAACTCGTAGTTGTTGTCTTCGCCAAGTGGTATACCATCATTGTCCGTGGATGTGCCTTTCCAGACCAGGCGGTGCTTTCCGGGAAGTTAACTGGAGTCACTGTTGACGACATGTGAATTTCACATGATCTTATCGGTACTCGAAAGTGCACCTGAAACATCGCGTCGACGGCTTACTTCGCCCCGGATAATCTCTCTCCTCACGCTTTCTGACGAAATTTTACGCTTACCAAGAAAATCAATTTCTTGAAAAAATAGTTTCTGTAAAATCTAGCAATCCGTTTTCTGAATAATATACCGCATAGATCGCAACAACATCCTGTGATGCGACGCGCAAATAATTCCGCAGTGCGGAAAAATTATTACTTTTCCTAATATCCTTTTAACAAACAACTGAAATACCGCGTTACCCCCAAAGCCAATAGCGGCGACTCGGGCGCACGCGCGCTAGCTCCTCTCCGACCGACGGCCAGACGCTGCCGCTTAAATTGGCAAGGAGAAATTCACTACCAAACTCGCTGGACCGTGTCGAGATGCGCAGGAAGGCTATCGCTTGAAGTCACCTGCACTGAACGCCTGATCGAACTGCCGGGCCCGCTTCACTTCGTCGCTATGCAGATAGGTCGACGTCGTTGAGATTGAGGCATGACGCAGGTTATCGCGGACCATGATGAGTTCGGCGCCCCGCGCTAGCGCGTGCGACGCATGCGTATGTCGCATCCAATGGGGGCTCGCGCGGCGCAACTTCTCAGCCGTCGCAGGTCGTTCGTCCTGGACAGCCTTCGCCACGAGCGCGAAGAATCTGTGCAGCACGCGCCAAAGCCGTGTGCTTTCAATGCCGGCGCTACCTTCATCGAGCCTGCCGACAAGCGGCGTCGTCGGGTTCCAGCGAGCGGGTGTGACAGGCAACGCGCGTTGTACGAGATACTGATCGAGCGCCGTCCGCGCGAGTGACGGTAACGCCACCTTGCCCAGCTTGCCGCCCTTGCCGAGCACATGCAACCAGTGATCGCCGTGCTCGTCGCGCCGGATGTCACCGAGCGTTGCGCCGACCAATTCACTGGCGCGCAGGCCCGTCGCATAGCTGAAGTCCAGCAGGAAACGCAAGCGTTGCGCGGCTGGCTCGCTCCAGCCGTATGACCACTCGAGGCCGTCGGCAAGCGTCCGGATCAGCAACCATTCGCCCTCGGAGAACCCGCGAGACACGTCCAACCCGGCACGCTGGGCGTGGCTTTTAACCTTGACGCCGGCAAACGGATTCGCCAGCACGTAACGTTGCTCGACCAGCCAGCGAAATAGCGCCGACAGTACATTCAATGCATACGCCGCCGAGCGGGATGAAAGCGGGCCCGTGAACGGTCGCCATTCAACGCTATGCCGCGGTCGCGACGGCCCAACCCACCGTTCGACAGGGGTTGGGCGACGCAGGAAGCCCCTGTACGCGATTGCGTCGTCGGTATTGAGCGACGACAGCGCACAACTGCGCTCGACAATCGCCCACAGGATCAGGCGTTCTGCCTCCTTCCGATAGGCGCGCTGCGTGGCGGCCGTTTCGTGCAGCCGCAGCCAGGACTGGATCGCCTCGTAGTCGTTCGACGCGTTCAGCAGACAAGCGTCTTGGGGCGCACGAAACCGCCCTTGAGAACCATCCACATCCTGCGGCACACGAAGTTGCTCCCACGGCACGACATCGCCGGCAGGCGCCGCCACAATCAGGGCGCGCGCTCGTTCCGTCAGCGCCGGATGGGCGGCGAAGAACTGCTCAATGCGACGGGCACTGGCCACGCCAAGCCCTGCAATGGCCCCCCACCAGCGGCGCCGGCGCGGAATCCGCACGGTCAGGTCGGCCAGCGTCCAGACACCATGTGCGCGTAGTGCCGCGACAACGCGTGGTGGAAACCATGCGTCCAACGGGTCAGTAATCAATGGCGCTGGCACGGGGAGACTGCGTAATGTTTCTATCGCACGCGCCACCCCGTCGGCCGACGCTTTCGACGGGCGGTCGACGAAGACGGCAGCCAGGTCATCGCGGTGACGCCGCACGGCGAACTCGACCAATCTCCGGCGGATGCGGCCCAGGATACTGCGCGACGATGCGCCGGCGGCTCTTCGGTCACCCAGGTAGCGTACGACGGCGCCCCGCGCACCCAGGCCGGCATACCAGCTACGTAATGCGGCCAACTCCGCTTCGTCTGGGAAGTCGGAACCGGCGCCGTCGACAGGAAGGGTCTCACGCGTTTTCATAGCCTCCAGTTTAAGCGCAATATCGAGATGGACTGATAATGAAATTTATCTGCCTATACGCCGATACGACTCCGCGCCGCCGCCCCTCACTCGCCAGAATTCCACGATGCAGCGCGAACCAAGGCGCTGGTCCTGGACGTCCGAGCGGTGTCACGCGTTGTTCGCGGGGGCTCACGCAGGACTTCGCCTTCCCGAGCAATTCCCCCTCGGCGCCTCCCGAATCCGCTCACCTCAACCAATCTCACGCGCTTCAATCAACCAGCTATTCTGGTTCCTAGAGGGTGCCGACGTTCGCCACGTCAAAGACCGCGTAATAACCGGCGGAATTCTGCCGGTTAAGCAGTGAATCGGCACATAAGAGGATAAATTCTGCCTTTTAAGAAGCTGAATTTCGACAAGGAGATTCGAGTGGTAGCGCCGCGAACGATGCCGACACATCAGACGCTCGAGGAAATGGAGGTACGAGTGGGTGAGCATCTGAAGACTCTCCGCATCCATCGGAACCTGCTCCAGGCAACGCTCGCGGCGCGTGCGGGTATCAGCGTCCGTGCGCTGCGTGATCTCGAAGCCGGCCGCGGCTCGTCATTGCGCACCCTCATCTCCGTACTTCGTGTCCTTGGACGCGAAGCGTGGCTGGAAACGATTGCGCCCGTACCAACGATTAACCCCCTCATGCTGGCCCGAAAGGCGGAGCCACGTCAGCGTGCCAGCAAGCCACGTAAGCCGAGGCAACCCTCGGAATAGCTCCGGACGTACCGAGCCATGACGCAGACAACGGCCAACATAGGTACATCACCCCAAGCGGCTCATTCGGCTGGCCGACCTCGCTCGCGCCATGGATACGAGATTGTCGGCACGCTTGCTGGCCAATGTCGGATTGACCGAGGCGAACTGGCCTCCTTGCGGCGCCATACACCGGTCAACCCATTGGTAAGTTCGAAGGTCGGGCCGCCAGGTTCAGACAACCGCACCGACGGGTAGGACTGTCGACCACCAGGAGATCGCAATGCCCATCTGGAAACCGCGCCCCGTATCGGAACTGTCAAAGATTCCGCTCGCTCGATGGCGCATCTTCGAGACGGAGGATGGCAGCCGGCATTTCGTTGGTGTCGATATGTTCGACTCGTCCGGACGGGTGAGTTCTCCGATAACGACGTTCGACCCGGTCAGTATGCAAGGCACGACTCAGACTGGACGCATTTACGAGCTGGTCGGCCAGAGGGGCTCATCATTGCATGTTGACTACGTGTGGGAACGGTGGTGCGAACTGTACGAGGTGACGTCGTATACCGACGTCACTGAACGTCTGCTCGACGGGACGGCTGACGACGACTCGGCATGAGCGCGCGAACGCCGTTCCCGATGTCAAATTTCTTCGACCGCGTGAGCATGGTAGAGCGTTGATGCCGCCCCGCGACACCCGGTTTCATCGAGATTGAAACGTATCAAAATCGATAAAACTTCGTGACACCGACGACTGCGGGTAACGATAGCGAGCGTTGCCCGGCGCTCGACACAACCAGCCAGCCTCCCCCGAAGTACGGACGAGCGCAGCGCGGACATCGGCGAGTTCCGGCCGCGGAGCGGTATTCGGCCGCCGCTTCCGGTGTCTTTCAAGGACGACATTGCACAGAGCCTGACTTGTATAAGGCTGGACTAGACCAAGCAGACAGCATCAGATCGTCTGACTCAGTTCGGCCAGGAGCGGCCATTTCGCATACATCAAATTGTGAGATGCGTCGAGGTGGTTCCGACCTACGAGCTCAGCGAGCGTTACGGCATTCCCAGCGAAATAGGATGTCGTTGTCGAATAACCGGAGCAACTGGATCAGGACAAAAAAAGTGGAACCTTCCGGCTGTACGATTGCGATCTTTCCTTGGGTCATGCGGGCAAAGTGGCTGGGAAACCGGAAGACCTGGGGATCAGTCACATCGCCAAAATCGCGCACGCCGGCCGCGACTCTGATAGCACCGTTGTGACTGCCGAGATCGACGCAGCCATGCGTAGGCTGCAAGGTACGCCATGAGATCGGGATTGTCCTAGTGTCGGATTCGCTGAACTGGACGGTTAGTTCAATGCCGCTATGGACGACAGGTACGCGGCGCTTGCCGCATCCGACCAATTTGTCGACGCGCCCGAACTCGAAGGTTTCTTCCTCCACCGCGGCGCGCAGTTTGCGATTGAAAAAGCTTACGGCGATATTGTTCTCGAGCAGCTTTCTGTACCCCTGCGAATAAATGGTTGCATTCGGATCCAGCACGCCGATCACGACCTCGGCGACGCCCGACTCGATGAGCAACTCGGCGCACGACCCGACTGTCTGGCCATCATGAAGCGCGACACATGGTTCGAGCGTCGTATAGACCGTCGCGCCGCGCCGCTCCTCATAGGGGAGCTTCTCTAAAGCAATTCTTTCCGCGTGAAGGTTGCCGCGCTCGCCTCTGTGCCCAGTCGACAGTACGATGCCATCTTTAGCGACGACCGCGCCCACTCGGGGAAACTGCGTGCACTTTAAGTGTTCCTCGATGGCCAACCGCATGAGATCAGTTTTTGAGTAGGCATGGGATGCGTCCATGTCATCCTTCCAAGCGCCGGCGTTGATCGGTTACCGCCGACGTAATTAGAGTTTGTCGACGCGACCTGACTGTAGCAATAGCCGGCTGCGTGATCCGATCATAACATTGGAGAATTGTTATGGCTGTCTGGCTAGGCGAACTCAGTGGCGAACGGGGTTTTGGTCTACACCAGAGAATGCGATGACCGGCTGCTTTGGGTTGATCATGGCCTTTGATGAGGTGACGTCGAAGCAATCTCGGACCTGATCTGACGCTGTCTGATAGATCAGGTCTAGACTTGCACAGTCTGACTTGCCGGGTGCGCCTCAAGACGCTATCCGCGATCGTGACTTCTACGCCACAAACTGCTCGAGCCGCTTGGTGAGCAACACATTCGCAAAGACATGGCGTACCGGGTCCCCCTGAATACCCGTCTTCGGCTCGACCAGCCAGGACCCGTTCGCGACCAGAGACGCCATTCTGTCCCAATCGTATCGGGTCGGAAGATTGTCCGGTCCATACCAAGCCGCATCCATCGACGGTGCGTGCGATGGCATATCCGATACGCCAAAGAACTGACGCCGCCCCTCACCGTCGTGAACGCTGACCATTGTCGGGACTCGCCCGGCCCGCTTCCACAGCTCGATTGATTCCCAGAGTTGCGGGTCGGTGGCCTCCGCAAGCCAGCAGACCTGCACGTCGCCAAACTGCAGGCGGATTGCCATCAGAACACCGTCGTCCAAATCGATGCGACTCAGACTAAAGCATGACCCGCGGTGCTGGGTCATCAGGTGATGAGCATCTGACTGTGGTACGGGGCATGTCAACACCGGCGTGTTGTCCGCCAGACCGAGCGTGCTCTCGGGGCGCGGCTTGAACATCCACAGGGGGACCAAGGAACCAAACGCAATGATTCCTCGGCCCACGCCCGACGCATTCACAACTGCCATTTTCATGCTTGACCATATTTGAGAGTTTCGTTTGTGCACGAGTAACGTGCCCCTGTGCATCTCATGCCATCGCGAAGTCAGTCGCTGACGCCTCACATCCGCTACAACAGATTGCAGTACGTATAGCCGAATTGAATCGGCATGACGACTTGCGAAAACTTGCCGGGACGTCGGACGATTTCGCGTCATGTCGAAATATTCCTAGACAGCCAACGAAATCTTGTTCCGACGATCACACGCTCTATCTCGGGCGTTGCCGCCTACGGACCTTCACAAACAGGCGATGCTGGAGATTGCGTCCGCCGCCTGCCTGACTTCGGTACGAAAGCCATAAATTGGCCGAACGATCAAAAATGAAGCACGTGATGACAAGAACAACATTTTCTTTATAATCATAACCTTGCACCATCATGCAGCGAAGCGGGCCGAGCCAACAAGGGTTAACCGAAATTCGCTTGATTTCAGAGTCGGGCAACACTGCCAGCGCATAGCGACTTACGGTGATTGGAATAAACATCCACTCTTGAGAGAGAAAACCGTGAAGTGCAAAATCATTCAGGTCGGGAAGCGCCGCGACGGCGGCTATCGCTACTGGTGTCTCGCACATCATGCAAACGCGACGGCGAAATACGGCGTGCCGGCGCCTGTGTGCGTTGCGGCACATGATCGGCCCATTCCCAAATCCGCCACATTGGACCTCGACCTGTCGCATTTTTCCGGAGGCGTCGCCCTTTGGGGATCCGTCCCGGCTGTCTATGACACGACACGCTGTCCGACCGACCGAGGTATCCATGTGCATGCCAGACGTGCGCAAGGCGACATGAAGGAAATCGACCGGACCTACCGGAAGCTGCGCCTCCGATTTGCCACCGACCTCATCTCGGACGAGTGGACGGAAGTCGACGAGGTCGACGCCATCAACTACATGGTCTCCGGCGTACTTGGTTTTGCGACCCGCCCCGTCTTCTGCGCGCATTGTGGCTTCGCTCACCTGGACAGGGATTGGTTCGCGGTCCACCCCCATCGGCGCCACCAATGTCATGGGTGCGGCTTCCAGTTCTCCGACACGGTCGCCGGCATTGGCAATCCTTTATCTGCGCTACATCGGGCATTCGAGTCCCGGAACCGGCGGTCGGTGAAGGCGCCACGAACAATAAATATCCGTCAGGACGACTACGCCGGCGGGATACAAATATGGGGCTCCAATCCAGCGATTGTGTGGACCTCACCCCATCCTGAGGAGACCGGCATCCACTTGCATTGCTTTGCCAAATCCAGCGATGAGCTACCGGCCGTCGACGACACTTACGCTAAGGTAGTCATTGATGGGATCAGTGTCGATGCGGAGCACGTACGCCATTTCATGGCGCAGAAGGCGATGCCACACCTCGAGGGACGGGTCGTCGCGCTGGACTGCCCGCATTGCCAGACACCACACTTTGACACTGAGGAGCTTGCGTACACGCCTCACCTCGACCATGAATGCGTATCGTGCGGAAAATGGTTTCAAGCCGCAACGCGTACCAGGAAGACGATTGGCAATCCGTTCGCGGCCGTGAGGTTGTCTCTCGCTGAGACGTCGCCCAATCCTCTTCGCAACGACCCCTTGGGTCTGAGACCCGAGACAATTTGATCGGGCCGTCAGAAATCGTCCGGAGACAACTCGGGGAGGTATCCGCCACAATTGCGCATCAATTGATAGGCGAGATACGCGGCTTCGCGGTTCAACATGTTGGCCTGGACCGCCATCCTGAGCAGCCCAATACTGCCGCGTACCTGGTCAGCACCCAACGCCTTCTTTGCAGCAGACCGGGCAGCCAGGTCATCACACGCCAGGACGCAGCCCAACTGCTCGGCCGCCAAAATACACTCCGTCTCGCCGGCGCCAAGGCCGAGCCTCTCCTTTGCAGCACGAAACGTTCGTATTGAGATCAGGTCATCGTCCACCAGACCGAGAATGCCGTCCGCAATCACGGCATCGACCGCACTGACGACCGACTTCGACTCGCCTCGGACAACGCTACTGACCAGGAAGCGAACACCTGTCAGGCTCAGGACAACGTTCAACACCCCGCCGTTCGCGAGATTAATCAGTGTCGACGCGTCCAATATGATTATCACTCGCGGGTACTCGCATTGACAGCAAACAGCGTTGATGCGGGTACGTTGAGCAATTCAGCGGCGCGCCCGAGAGAAAGGGTGCCCGCTCTTATCAGGTTTCCTGCGGCCTCGAGCAAACTCGGAGACGTGGCAATCTCGAAATCCTCTCGCGCAGCGAGTTCCAAGCTGTCCGCGCGTCGCTCCGGGTTACCAAATGCATCGACAAGCTGCTGATACAGTGCACGGGCTCCGCGCGCAGGCAACAAATCCAATTGCTCACATCGACGTGCCGCCACTTCGAAGCTCACGCCATAGAACCGCGCGAGTGACAGGATTTCTACATCACCCAGCGGGCCGCTCGCATCGAAGTGCTTGCGAATAGCAGACAATGCTTGCAACACCCCATGTCGAGGCAACACCAGGCTAGAAGCAAATGCATCAGCAAACTGCTCTTCGGCACGGCGAGGCGTATGGTCAATGCTTCCAACGTCTTGTTCGCCGTCGAGCATGACATAGCCCGAATCTCGACGCGAATGATGCGCTACCAGGTGCCCAAGCTCGTGGGCGATAGTGAAAAACGTCCGCGGCTTGAACGTCCGGGCACCGACAATGATGAATGCATGGCCCTCAACAATTGCGGATACGCCCTCGATACTTGCGTCTCGTGCATACAGCACGTGCACATTCAAGCTTTCTACGACGCTTGGCAACGTGAGAAAAGGCTCCGTGTCACCAAGACCGGCAAACGTGCTGCGAAACAGATCGGCAAAACGTTCAGCGGAGCCCAACGAGACATGCATGCCTCGAAACGCGTCTAGCCACCCCGTATTCGGAGGAAGATCCCTCGCGATCGACAAAGCGTCTTGAATTTGACCCGCCAGTATCTCGACCGATGACGATAGATCCGCGGTTCGCTGCCCGATGGTCTGCCGGAACAATAACTTGATGGGTTCTGCAGCGGTTTCCTCGAGGACAGCGGAAACCGGCACCCGCAAAGCCTTGGCAATCCGGCGCATTTCGCCCAAAGACGCGTCGGCGCCACCCGCGACGTCATGTAGTCGCGCAGTGGATATGCCGGCGCTCTCAGCAACCTTCTCCCAGGTTAGCTGCCGGCTGCGAAGGTGCTCTGCGATGTTGAGCACTATCGAACCTCACTTTTCAGTTCCAGCAAAGCGCAGCGAAGTCGATCGGCTTGCGCGTCGGATAGCTTACGCATCCGCCCAACAATCTCTCGTACACTCCGCGCATGCGGCCGATCAAATACCTCGGCCAAGATCCTCAGCGAATGCTCGCGCCCCGACGCCACTTCTTCTGCGGTCTCCAGAATCACCGGGTTCGTCCCAACGAGGTAGTTACGAATCCGCCGGTCGAAGTTTGTATGGTCGTCCCGGGGATCGTGCTCGCCATCGGCCGTCACGATGATGTTTCCCTGACGCCGTCCGCTCTCATCGAACTGCAGTCGGTTTTCCGGGAATTGGTCATATGCAGCGAGCTGGCTTTCCAACTTGCTGTCGACCTCAAAACCGCCGACAACATACTGCTTGACCGACTTACCCATGCTCCCGCTGATCACGAATATCTCGCCGCCCAGTTGGACAAGGCGCCGCAGGTCGGGGCGACACGTTCCCATCGTCGGACGTACGCCCGCCCGCAGTATCGGGTCGGTCAACGGGCGCCCCATTCCGGGGTCAGATCTAGGCGAAACAAAGATGTAGCCAGACACGACGACCTCCGCTGCGGTTCGTTACCTGTATTTTTATACAGCATTACGCCCTCCACATGCAAGGAATGCGGTCAGCCCTACTTATAATTATCTGGCCCCATTTGTTTTCGAGTCATATACATACACTCGTCGATAAAATGCCCGCAGGCGCAGCAATTCATGGATTCACAATCTCTGACTATTGCGCGAAGAACAACATCTAAGTAAGCGCCTTTTGGAGCATGACGTGATCTACCTGCCCTAATTTATACGCGGAAACAAAACCATCAATTTCTGACAGTCGTTGCTCTACCGTTCCAAGCCTACCAACCTCCTCATCTGCGGGGCCCGGCCACTCATCAAACAGTCGATGCAAATAGCTCAATCCTATCAAAGCGGGATTGATTGAAAACTGCACCAGCCTCTCCACCGTCTCATCAAATCTTGTCAATATCCCTTTTATTATCTCCACGTCCCGATTGAAATCAAGCACAATCGAATCCTCGGATTCCCTATAAAAACAAGATACCGACGAAGATGCGGGATGTGTCAATTCGCACAGTTCTGCGTACAGATTTTTCGCCCCTGGCACGCCGAATGTCTCGAATTTTTCAATATAATCCGCATTAGATTTATGCCCATGATGCGGAAGATGCTCTTCACCCTTATGCAACCTTCTTGCATAAGCATAATGTATCAACCTATCCTCCAACTCACCCATCAAGAGATTAATATTTTTAACCTCAACCGAGTCAGAGAACACAAGATATAGATATGGGAACAACTTGTGAATTGAAGTCGGCAAAATTTTCATCACATCATGAGAATCTGCAGCAGCTTCAAGAAATCCTCTCAGAGCTGCAGAAAATCCCAATACGTTTCCGCTTGCCATCTCAACTCGCACCGACTGAAGCCATCGATCCGCTCTTGCCAGCGACGTAATACATGCCAAATGACATCTTTCCAAAATCCCCTGCGTGTATACTTTTCTGATTCCCTCCCACACCTCCTCATCCATATCACGGTTAATGAGCTCAGGATTTGGACTCAACATGTGAGCAAAGTAAGAAACTCCACTGGATTCCGCAAGCAAACGGCTAATTATTCCATGATATCCATCTGCAAGAAACATTATCCTCATCACCCCCTCCAATTCGAGAGATCGTCCATCGAGGGCGTAGGGTATCCGTTAGGCCATTGCTCCTTATTAAGGTCTGCGTTGAGCGTCCAATCAAAATCTTCGTGGCCTTCAAAGGCTCCTGAGTAAGATGAGATCGGCACAAAGCGCCCGCCAGCAATTGCTTGCTCCACCTCCCGAACAAATCCCTCGCGATACTTGAACCGATCCTGATAGAACTCCGCCGCGTCCACCAATTCATGTCTCGGAGGGATTGAAATTAACGGCATCTGCCTTCCCCAGAGCAGGTCTGCCTTCGATATCGTGCAGGATACTCGGGCTGCATACCCGCCAAGCGTTGAGATCAACGTAACGGTGCAGCATGATGGCATCCCTGCTCGTGGCTGCAGGTTACATTCGAACAAAAGAGACGGCGTCTGGAGCAAGTCAAAAACCTCACTCCAATCATTCATATTATCAACCGAACTACGCGGGCCGCGATCGATGTAACCAGTCAGGTTCGCGCTGATCTTCAATTCCAATGAACCCGTTGCTTCGCTGGCGGGTAGATAGTCGCCATCCTGAAGATTCTGCATTGCACGCTTGGCTAGCTCACGTCGAACGAGACGGCGGAACCGATAAAACGTATCGGCCGGGACCTGCACATCACGTTCGCTAAGCTTCAATGGAACACGGAAACCACCCTCCAAGACTTGATAGGCTGTTGCCACATAACTATCTGGCAGCGACTGAATGCATACGATGTGGGTTCGACGCCCCACGCCAAATCGGTTCTCGTAGACGATAAATTCTCGTTCGTACATTTCTCTGTCTCGATGAGGTGGCTAAACAACCCTCAGGTCACAGGCTTATAGGCGGCTCGGCAGATGTCACTAGCAACGTCCCACCTATTCACCCAACGCTCCTACTCTTGCAAAATTCAGCAAACCAATCATTCCGAGCTCGTCGGACATGTTGTATACAGGGTCGCACTTCGACGGTGCTTGGCATTAGCCTCAATACGCTAGTTTTTGCAAGACTCGCTACCATTCTCTCGTCGAACTGCCCCGCCCGCCGCTCTGGCAAACGACAGAGCACCTTCAATGTCCAGATGCGTCGATGCAAATGCTCGGCGCCGGACGTCCTCAGGCAGCGCCCAGTCCCATTTTTCTTGTTCGAGATTCTCAATCTTCCCGAGCGAGTTCAACACTGTCTTGCCATCCCACCCACCGATCTCGCCCAAGACATCAACCAGACGATCCACGCCTGCGTTGGTGACACTGACAACCACGCCACCGTTGAAAGCATCAAGTTTGCATGCCTTGAGCAGTAGCGCCAGCGCATCGTTCACCCAATCGCCGCACCACGTGACAATGTGCACTGCCGCGCCCTCCGGTACGAACATCGCGGAAGCCAACGACGCATCGGCATAATAACGACGCGCCTCTTGCAGCAGCTCACGCCCTCGTATATCCAGCATGAGCTCCGGCTCATCACTTGCGAGGACACGTCGCATTTCACGTCGGACTTCGTCATGGACCATTGCACTGTTGCCGTCAAACTGCGGCGGAGCTCCCCCGTGATCAGGCAACACGTAGATGGTCTTGCTGTCTTGATCCACTTCCTGGACGCGCCAGCGCCGCCCTGCGAAAATCAATCCCTGCCCGATTGTCAGAGGATGAGCAACTGGCAGGCTGCCGAGTTGGCGCCCTTTGGCAACCAGGCGGAACTCTTCGTCAGTCGCGAACGCAGAGTAGAACTCATAGTGGTTGGCCAACTTCTCGCCGGCTTCGCCGTGCAGCAGCAAGCCATTTGATGACTGCACAATGAGGTCGATCGTGCCAAGATGAAGCAGGATCTCCGTGAACGTCGCCTTATCAAATGCGTCGAACGTACCGCTCGCGACAAGACTGCTCCACAAATAGCCTGCAGTGCACCCACCGCGCTCGGCAATGATTGAAAGAATTTGCTGAATGAGGGTTGACGCATGGAGACCGCCGATTCGTGGTGGCTCGAACCACTTCCGCATGAGCAGATGCACCATAGCAACCGACTGAACCAGACCTTCGCGTATTCGATCTGAAAAATCGGACTGTGGTGTTAGCTCAGATTCGATACAGTAGCCACGAAGGATGGAAGGCTCCCCCTTCCGCCGACCTGAACGTCCCAGACGCTGACGCAGACTTGCTACCGAGGGCGGAGCACCAATCTGCGCAATGCTCTTCACCGAGCCAATATCGATCCCAAGTTCGAGGGTTGTTGTGCAGACGGCGCTGGCAGGTCTGTCACCCTCCTTCAACGCACGCTCGGTATCCTCTCGCAATTCCTTCGAGAGGCTCCCATGGTGCGGCCAGAACTCGTTCGGATATCCATCGCGCTCGCATGCGCGACGCAGCAAGTCGGCATACGTTTCGACTTGCCTGCGGCTGTTCGGAAAGATCAGATTGTTGGATCCCCGCAATGACCGATATAGCTGGTTGGCCACATCGACGATACCGCCGGAGACCGCATCCTCCAGTTCAGGGTTATCCAACTCGGGCTCGAGCTCAACGCGCGGTGGCCGATTCACGAATCCCTTAACGACGACCTTCAGCTCCTGGCTGGTGCTCTTTGATTCAATAATTTCAACAGCCGACGCCCCACCTGGCCGCAAGAATCGAGCAGCGAGCTGCATGTCACCTAAAGTCGCTGACAACCCGACGCGAGGCACCGTCCGGCCGCATGCACGCTGGACACGATACATGAGCGACTGGAGTTGCTTTCCCCGTTCGGAACCAATAAACGCGTGCAGCTCGTCGACCACGACGTAGCGCAGAAAAGCGAATGTCGCCTCGATCGACGACCCGCGGTTGACGAACATCGCTTCCAACGACTCGGGAGTTATCAGGAGAACACCCGTCGGATTCTTGAAGAATTGCCGCTTACGACTGCTGGACACGTCACCGTGCCACCCAACGACGGGGATGTCCAGTTCCTCACAGAGATTGTCCAGGCGTGACCATTGGTCATTGATGAGCGCCTTAAGAGGACTCACGTAAAGCACCGACCCACTGCAGGGCGACTCGCGCAGCAGGTTTGACAAAATCGGAAGAAACGCTACCTCTGTCTTCCCGGCCGCAGTCTGTGCCGCAATGATAGTGTCGCGGTCAGCCTCAATCAGCGCAGGAACAGCGCGCTCCTGCGCGTCGCGCAACTCGGTCCACCCCTCCCGCCAAATCCATTTGCGGATCTTTTCGTGGAGCAGGTCGAAGCTTCTGGAATCAGCCGAGGCGGAAGCTTGCGAACTCATCATCACCCTCAACCGCTACATCGCCCATCCCCCCCGTATCCTTCTCGACCTCGAGTGCCCCAATAAGCAGTCGCCAGTCTGCCGTCGGATTCTGCTCCAGCACGGCCAAGAGATTGATAAAGGCAGTAATCGTGGTCCGCGGTGTGCGGAAGTACTGGTCTCCGAGACGCATCGCGCAATGAGCCATGAACGCCGCGATCGCGTCTGCCGGCAGTTGTGCCTTCGCCTCGTCTCCAAACGCATGAACAAGGCGAATCTTGTCCAGCAGGACATAGAAATCCTCGGGCGTGAGACTTGCAAGCCGAATGACAGGACCCGTGTAATCAACGAAGCCACTTGTCGCAAAGGTGTTCTCAGCAAGACGCGACTGGAGCGCGGTGTAGCTGTACAGTCCCCGCTTCGTATCAAGCAGGAATTCAGGTGTTCCGCCCAGGACAAACCCCAATCCTTCCGCCGAGCCCTGGAGAGAGTCGTTGAGGATCCGCAGGATTTGCTCGTAGTTCGAGTTGCGAGCCTGGACGTTGGCGAGCTTATAGAGATTGACCAGCTCATCGAGACACACCAGCAAACCGCTATAGCCTGCAAGCCTCACGAAACGCGCCATCAGCTTCAGTTGGTCGTAGACCGAGGCATCGTCGATGATGGTACGCACGCCAAGCGCCGCTCGCGCGTCGGTCTTGGTGGTGAACTCTCCTCTCAACCAACGAATGGCATCGCCCTTCAGTTGCTCATTTCCCTCCTCGAATCCGCGACAATACGCAGCGATGACGTCAGCGAAGTCATATCCGTTGACCATCTCGGTCAACTGGTTGAGTTGTGCCCGGATAACCTCCTCGCTTGACCGCCCAGCCGCCTTTGCTTCGGTTTTTGCCTGGCCGATGAATTTCTCAACGATTCCGGCCATCGCGCCGCCGTCGGCCTTTGTCCGCGTCGCGATGTTCTTCGCAAGCTCTGCGTACAACGATCGCGCTTGCCCGCCTGATGCGTGCAGTCGTCGGTCTGGATTCAGGTCGGCGTGGACCGTCACGAGTTTCTTCTCGAGGGCAATGGCTCGGACGAGGTTCAGGAAGAAAGTCTTGCCGGCGCCATATTCGCCGACGACCAAGCGGAAGCTCGAGCCGCCGTCAGCGACGCGCCCGATGTCCTGGATCAAAGCATCGAGCTCCTTTTGGCGGCCGACCTGAATCAGATGCTGGCCGACTCGCGGAACGACGCCCGCGCGGAGTGACTGAAGCACCGCGTCGCGGTCTTTGGGACGAATTGTTGTCATGCGGTTAACCGTTGTGCAAGATCCTGATTGATTTCGAGTGGGTCATCCCCGTCAATGAGCGGTTCGTCCCAATGGTCGAGTGCAGCTTCATTAACCTGTTCAATGGCGCCATCCAGCATCATGTCGAGATCAGAGGTTGCATCCACCAACTCGGCACGCGTCCATTTGGGCCTCGTTAGAAGCAATCGAAGAAGGGTCGAGTGCGCGTCGTCCAACCCGAGTAGTCCACGGGATGCCGGCGTCGCCTCCGACGCCTCGGATGTCTCCGGGACTGCTTCGACGACAGGTTCCTCTCCTGCAAAGACGTCGGACAACATCGCGGAAACCTTAGCAGTCTCCTTCTGGAGCGCTTCGATTCGAGCGGTGTTGAGCGTGAAGGCCGACGGCGAACCTGATTCCACTCTGTTGGCGTTGGTCGAAATACCGGGTGAGTTCGGGGCTGCAGCGACACCATTGCCGTGAAGATCGCTATACAGCCGTTGCGGGTCGAGACCAAGCGTCTGGTACAGCTTTTCGAGCAATTTGACTTCGGCGGGAGATACGACGCCATCTGCGTTTGCTGTCTGCACCAACAACGTCGCGAGAGAATGCTTTGCGTCTGCCGACAGCGGTTCGAGTCTCTTTTTGAGGGCCACCAGCGTGACTGGTTGAGCGATCTGTACTTGGACGCGAGCCTTGAGACGGCTCTGTTGACGAGACGTCATCTGCGACCAGGATTCAATTTGTCGATGGATAAACGCGATCTCGGACTCCGTTGCGCGCCCGTCCGCCATCGCAATAGAAGCCGCCACATCAACCATCAGCGCAAACGTGAGATATGTCTCGTCCACGAGATTCGTTGAGTTGCTAGGCAACGTCGCGTACAACGCGACAGCATCTGCGGGTTTCGGTGTGCGTCCCGAAATTCGCGCGTCTGGCTCCATCGCAACACCCGCCTCTCCCAATACACGAGCAAAGGACGACAGCTTGTCGCGTGTGAGATTCCCTGTTGCCTTGAACCTATCGAACAGACTCCCAAAGGTTGTCACGACCGTATCCCTGGCAACCATTGACACAAGCGATTTGAGTTCGCGTTGGACACTTTCCGGCCACAGTTCGGCCGGGAGCAAAAGCGCACCTTCCAGTGCGCCCTCCGCATCCGGATTCCGCCCCAAGAATCTGCTGTAGGCGTCCAGCGCGTCGCTGCACTCATACACCAGCTCCTGCAGCTTGTTTCTCGGCCCAGTTACGGCCGAGATGTCAGGCAGAGAGGTAATGTAGTCGGGATACGAAATATCTTGGAGCGCATAGAACAGCGTGTGCGATGGCGGTCGAAGCTTGGTCTTGTTCGTGGGCAGCTTCATGCCATCGCGATATTTCTCTACGTACTTCCGCTCGAACAACCGTCGGAATTCGCGTTCGCAACGATACACCGGCGTGCGTTTATTGACGGCGCCGTCGCCTAGAACCCAGGCCAAGGCCCACGTAACAGGAACGGGCACCTTGTCCAGTGAAGCCTGACCAAACGCCACGCGTACGCTCAACGGCACTTCGAATAAGTTGCTGACTGGACCCGGCTTCTGTTCGTACTGGCGCTGAGGATGAACCGACTGCACTGCAATGAACTCAAGCAAGCTATTAATACTGGTCGCTGAAAGCGAACTCGAATAGATCGTTTTCAGGCGCCGCAGCTCAGTTGCGATAGCGTCGAGCTCTCTCTTGTCGACGCTACCCTGCATCCCATCCACGAGAACACGACGCTCGAGTCCATACACATAGAACTGCACAAAGCTCCGGTGCAGTTGTGGATCGGTACGGTCAGACGCCAGCCATTGGATGTAAGTTCGCCGCTGCGAAGCAGTAAACGAGTTATAAGTGACCCAATAGTCTTCGGAACCAGCTGAGCTTTCACCGCCCACCGTTGCCACATTTGCGTTCGGAGCAACAACGCAAGCATCAATACTGCGGTGCCCGTCGCCGCGCCGCGGTTTGCCGAAAAAGAACATACCCCCGGTAATTTTCGTTCCGGCGACATCTACCGCCTCACCTTGCCCAATCCAGCGAACATCCGGCGAAGACGCGAAAGTCGCGGGTACGATTCGATAAGATGCAGTTTTTGAGTCATCCGACAGCGTTACTGTCAGAAATTCGTCATCTTGCTTCGACCGGGTCTCAGATGTAGTACGCGGCATGGTCTCCACTGGCCGGGTAGGTTGCGACTCCGTCGAGCTCGAACTCACTACTGTCGGCGGTGCCTTCTTCTTCGTAAGGGCAGAAATCGCTACGCATACAAGAACAACCAAAAAGAACACCGTCCAGCCCCCTTTCGGCGCCAGAACGATTGCCAACAAAAGAGCTGCCACAAGCGTGCCTGCCCCTGCCCCGGATTTTTTTGCCTTGCGGCTCATGGTCTTGGTCTCACTCGTTTCTTCGAACTGTTCCGTCCTGCCTAGTTTTGGTAGTCCGACTTGTGATTATATTACGATGCAATATTCGCCTCGAAAGCTATACCTTCGGTGTCAGGCTACCGGTGCCTGCTGATTAGCGTTTCCCGCATGGTTGCCCGTCGAACAGTCTCGCAACGGTTGGGGCGAATTCCGTCCACTCGGCTCATCGTGAGCTCACTCTAGCAAAAGTGGCTTTGGTGATTCCGCTCTCGCGGTTGGGCAAGTGTCGTAGTAGTTCTCGAAGGTAAACGGCTCACCGTGGTAGAGAACATCAGTCGCCCCATCCTGGAGACGCCTGAGTTCAATATCCAGCACGTGCTGTAGTTCATCAATCGCAGCCAGTGGATAGACCCACACAGTCCGGTTGAGCTGATCAGCTGCCCGCCTACCAACGGGAAATACCTCTCGATACCAGCGAGTTTCCAGCTCATCGCGCTTTCCGCCGGCACCCCTGATCGTCATAGGGTGCGACTGGTTCGGCTCAACGGACACCCCGGAAACAAAATTCTTGTAGCCTGCTGCCCCAGATTGATGACAAAACCAGTCATGCATGAGGTTGCGCTCGAGGTTATTGGTCAAGACGACATATCGTTCACCGATCCGAGCTCCCGTCTCGAGTACCTCTCGGAGATAGATCAGATCCAAAATATAGCGGTCACGCCAATTGAACAGGCGCTCCGAGACGCCGAAACTCGTCGCCAAGGTACCAATCAGACTTCGAAGGCGTGCCTCGACTTGCCACGGCCGAACACACGCAGCGAACACGTTCCGCACCTCCTCGTTCCCCTGGACTAGGAGCCAAGGAACTCGTCCCGCTAGATCACCCCAGGTGTAGAGGGAAGGACTCCTCGCCCACATTTCGTCGTCTTCGAGTCCCGACGAGTATTCGGTATGACCGACCCAGTCCTGTCGCGAAAGGATCTTGCAAACGAAGTGCGCAACCGGACCTCCCCACAGCGCTCCCGGCGATCCCAGCTCGGCCCAAGCAGCGTCGACAATCCCGTGCAACCTCTCCCCGTCAAGCCAGATGAGCCCAGTCCCCGGGCCTTCGATGACTGCCGGCGAGCAATCGAACGACAGCTGCACTCCCAGCGAGCGCTTTGCCGCTTCAAAGGACAGCGTCCTGAGGTCCCCGCCGGCCTGGGCCTGGCGCTTGCGCGGAGGCCGCTGCGTATTGAGCCGCGACTTGTCAATCGGCATATATTTCCAATCGAAAGAAATCTCGAATGAAAATATCCCGGGTTTATTGTGCTTTTCGTTGAAGCGAGGATGAAGTGTCTTAATCAGGTATTTCTCTCGAGCCATCGCATCGTCCTTGGATGCGCATTCGGCGTAGAGAATGAAGCTCGCGTCACGATAACATTCCTGGTCGACGTGGCCGCTCGGCGTGAAATGCTCACGCGTCAGACGTTCATGCTTCCGCTTTGTCACCCCAACATAAAGAGCCACCTCATTCTCGTCCAAAATCAAATAGACAATATACTCTTCACCCTTCACCATTTCCCTCGCAATTCGAACACTTTCAAGCGATTATTGCCTTTCGATTCATGCTTTACTTGTGCAATCTGTGCCGCATGGACACCACAAAACCATACGGGTTCGCAACTCCTTCTGGCGAGCTACCGATAAGATTAACGCTGCCACAACTTGAGGCGCTGGATTTCGCGCACGACAAGTGGCGAGAGCTCGTTGCGCGCCCTAGTCGGCATCAGTGACAGCCTCCTTCGCACAATCACGGTGTTGAGGTCCTTGCTTTTCAGAAGGTCCATCACCTCGCGAGCGGCGATTCGGGAAAGGCCAAGATCCATGCAAGACACCATCGTCTTTGAGCATGCCCCAAGCTCGAGAAAGAGAGGAATCGGCAGAAAATCGATTTCATCTTCTCCCTCCACCAACAGGGCATGACGAAGCAGATCCAGGTAGCAGGACAGGAATTTGACATACTTGAATCGGAGCGTCTCCTCGATCTCCCGCAGAACATACTTGATAATGTCGCCTGCGGGGACCTCCCGACGCTGACCATTTTTTTGTGCCTTGTCCCGCGCGTACCTGAGCTGGTTTTCTATGATGTCCCGAAGCGACCGGCCCTCCATCCATGAGAGCGAGAACCAGCCGTAGAATCGATGCGCATTGTTGTCGCGTCCTTCAAAGTACTTGTGAATATGCTGAAGAATGACCTCAAGACGTTCGCGGGCCTCACTTCCTCCCATCGGGTGGAGCGGGACCAGCTCATCTTTTCGGCCATCTGCGACCGCAGCGCGCAGTACATTGAACATCTGTTGCTGACGAACGGGAGAAATCATGCCGTGTCGTTTGAGCAAACTGACCGGGAGCGTCACCTTATCGACGTACCGCTCAACGGCATTAATCAACCTCGCTACCGATCCATGTGCTACGTCGGGGGCCGCGTGTTTGATGGTCTCCATCAACACGCCACTTTTCGCATCGACCAGCAGACGTGAAAAGACACTCTCCGCAAACGCCGTCTTCTTGCTGCCGGACGTGTGGTCTGGGTTTTCGGCATAGGTCACGACAGGCCGCCGATCAGTCGTCAGTGCCTTGGATAGTGCTGGAACCACATTGCTTGCCGGCTTCTCATCCGCAGGCTTTGATTTCCACTTGTCGTAACTCACGAGGAACACGTTTCCGTGTGTATCCTTCTGAAGGCGCCCAGCCCTGCCTGCGAGGTTCCAGAAATCATCCACGCTCATTGGAACACCGTGCCCCTTGTACGGGTTACAGATGAAAATGTTGCGCGCCGGGAGGTTCACCCCCTGAAGAAGCGTCGACGTGCAAACGAGCGTGTTAAGCAGGCCATTACTGAAATAGTCCTCAAGGGCCTTCGTAATGTTGGTCGGCATGTTCCCGTAGTGGAATCCGACTCCGCGCTCCACACAGTCAGCCAGTACAAATTCGGGATGAACGTGGCGACGAATGAACGCTGCCAGCTCACCCAACCGCGCGTCCATCTCCTCAGTCGTTTCAGACAGGGTTGCCAGCGCAATCGCGGTCGCCTCAGCAGGGGCTTTTGACGACGCGTAGACCAGACTTTGCCCACGGTCGCGAACCAACCGGATCGTCTCGATCAACCGCTCGAAGTCGCTGTGGCACGCATTGGCGGTGAGGCGACCAATGAGCAGTCGCCCACCTTCCTTCTGTTGCAGGGAGAGCGACAAATAATCCCCGTTCCTTGCCTCCTCGAAGTCAGCATAGATGAGGTTCTGACGCACCGGCCTCAAATGAGTCTGCAGGTCCGTCATCCCGCTCAGCTGCAGCAGCCTTCCGATCGGTGCGCCACTTTGCGCGCCGGGTGTGATGAGAAGTATTTGGGTCGCAGGGAAGCGCCTGATGACCTCCTCGAGGCAGCTATGAAGAAGAATGCCTCGTGCGCCGTCGCCAATCTGCTGGGCCTCGTCGACGATGAGGATGTCCAGCCCAAAATCCTCTTGTTCAAGTGCAGTCCGCAGCCGCTCCTGCGTGAACACGAACACCCGAGACTGACTGACTGCGTGCTCGATCGGCGCGCGCGGCGTGCTCTGCACCACGACGTCCGGCAATTCTTGCGCCATGTTCGCCTGGACCTCGTGGATCAACGATCTTGACGGCACGACGTAGACCACATCCAAGTTTCTGTCCGATGTCGAGATGAAGTCCTTCAGGAAGGTCTGAATGACAAACGATTTCCCGGAGGACGTCGGCGCGCTCACGCTCACGTACTGTTGCTCGTGCAACTCTCTCCACACGGACAGCTGGAAGTCCGTGAGGAGAACCGTCTCCCCTCTCACCACGACCGAGTTAGCGTCGCGCCGCACCGTCTCGGACGCAGCGAGTTGCCATGGCAGGAATTCAACCGCGGCCGCGACACCGGAAACGAAGTCGCCGGCCGGAAAGTTGCCGAGTGTCGCAAGGATGTGCGCGCAGATGGCTTTCGCCTCGGCCGAGATTTGCAACGCAGCCAGGCAGTACGCGATATCTTGGGCAACGATATGAAGGTCCGTGTCGGTGCTCTGCGCAAAAATCAACGCTGACTGCACAAGCTTGCGAGACTTCTCCGCATCGAGTTTCGCTTTTCGACCGAGCAAGGAAACCAAGCTATGCCATTGCAATTCCTGGTACGCGACCTTGAAGTCCGGATGCCCGGCTACCTCACGTGCGAGTTGCAGTCGAAAATCAGACACGAAGTGCATCCTCGAACTGTTTCCGAAACTGCCCGACGTTGGGCAACGGAAACACAAACAGATCTACATGCCGGAGCGAGACCTTGTGCTCTTTCAGGTGCGACCTGGCATGCCGCAACACGTGTTCGAGATCTTCCCGATAACGTTCCGCGAATGCCAATTCTGCGCTATCAACGTCTTCGAGCTCCCCATATGCAGCGCTCTCGTAGGCCAAGAGGATCGCGAAGCGGTCTTCGCGCCGATTCGCCTCGTGCGTCGCAAATGGATGAAGGTAGCGCAGCAGCTCCGTCCTTGCCCCTTCCGGAAAGCCGTCGAGGTCGATATGATCCGTCGTGAGCTGCAGTTCATACGTTTTGCGATCGTCGACATTGTTCGCAAAATCTCCGACAGACTTCGCGGCGGCTTTAATCGCCGAGGAGCACGATGCGTGGACCTTGGACTCCCCGAAGATGATCACCAGACGGTTGTTCTTGCTATCCCAACGAGCATGGACGCCATCCGCACCGTGCACTGGCATCCTGGTGCTCGTCTTCAACCGCATCTTCGAAAGAATGATCGGAGCCTGGAGAAAATGCTCGATGAATGCGAACAGCAAGAGTTCACCGCCCTCGCCGGACTTGGTAGCGCGCATGAATCGGCGTTTGGCTGTTTCGAGTAACCTCTGAATCTCCGGGCTCCCATACGGAAACGCCGCATCAGCCCGCTTCGCCTTCGCCAGCTCTTCTTTGGTCGTGCAGAACGGCAATATGCAGTACTTCAGCGCATCGACGAGTGCCTCGATGGCGGGTCGGTCGTTCTGGAACGCCGGGTAAAGAAAATGCGCGCTGACCTCGGGTAGATCTTCGGTATGCCGCGTCAGACGCCGAACACGCGCGTCAATGAAGCTTGGCCCTATAAGGGGAGCAAAGAACCGCTCCATGCCAGTCGACCGCGAATCCTTCTCTTCCATGAACACTCCAGCAACGATAACAGCTGGCCGCTCCCTGCTTTGAGCAATTTCCCCAGTCGAAACAAATACCTTCGGCCATTACCAAATTCAGTATGTCTCGACGAGTCCAGGAACTCACGGGGTATTGCCCCAGCGTTTCTGACACACGCGAGCACTGGGAGAGCTTCGTCAACCGAGCTGCACTTCAGCATGCAAAGATGCTGCGAAACATAGCCCTTTTCGCCCGGGGGAACCAATAGCTGTCGATCCCCTTACATCGGCAAAATATTTGCAAACTTTAGCATTTTAGATATATCCCCCCAAATAGACCGGACACGACAGCAGCTCGGCTGCCAAGAAAGGAGAACCATCCGCCCTTTCCGGCCACACCAATCTTCCGTTACCCCCGATCCACAAGTCTTTTCATATTCATCGAGATTGCGACGAATCATGCACAGGTTGCGCTCCTATACTCAGCACCCGCTCTCCGCTACGAACTCGTTGCACTTCCGCGCCCCCGGAGACCGAACCTGGAGAAATGACACATGCAAGTCGAAGCTTCTCCGGAACATCATGCTGGAACAGTCGACGCCTTGTACGCGTACTTGTCCGATTGTCGAGTCGCTGAAGACCAAGTGAATCCCTCAATTCTGCTTCTCGCACTCGAATATGTGTACCACCCTCATCCACGATTCTGGCGCGACTTTGACATCGCCTATCTCATCGACGCGATTACCCGTCACCTGCCCAACCGGTACGGTGCAACCAACCCCAGCATCGAAACGAGCTGTCCCGAGACGCTGAAGCAAGTCACGGACACACTGAAACTCTATGCGTTCGACGAAGCCATCGCCGAAATGATTCAGTTGCTTCCGGTTTCAGAGCGTCCGGCCGACAGCCGTTCGGCGTTCGAGTGGATTTCCGACGAGTTGGCACGAAGAGGGCAGACAGCGGAACGAAAATACGCGTGTCGAGACGACCATCGTTGCGGCGCGAGCGCCCTCGAGATTGTGTCTTGTCTCGAGGCGGCAGCTGCGGGTCGCACCGTGAACAGAATCGGCACTTCCGTGGCACGCACATGCCGCACCGCCATCGTGAGGCAGTACGCGGGCGCCACCGCTTCGTGATATTTTTTCGGGGATGTCCAACGGGCATGGCACCGTCGACATCCTATTCGCCTTCGTCTCCTGAGTAAGCAAAATCATGCCAGCGGCGAGTCTTCTTGGTACTCGGACCCAGCCGTCCAGGCGGAAACCGCATGTTCATAAACTTCGCTCGCCCCCGCTGGTCAATCCCCGGGTTCCCGCTGCTTAGCTTCAAGACGACATCCTGCACTCTGCCTTCGTCGTCGAGCAGTACTCGAAAAACGGCCTTGCGCTGCCCAGCTGTGGATACGTGCGCTTTGTCGAGCAACTTATCCAGAAGACCCATGGCCCCTCCTTAATCAATCGAGCCGGACGTGCACCGTCGTGCCGAACACAGCGCCGACGTATCCAATACCGTTCGACTACACACGCATCGCTCAACGTCCGTCCCTGTCACTTCGCGTCATCGTATCTCAGCCACTGCCGCGCGCAAGGATCATTCAACGATTCCAATCTATCGTGCGGATCCAACCGTCGACATGCTGCTACCACAGGTTCCAAGCTGCGCTTGATAGGCCGCGATTCGTCCATCCAGCGCCTTGATACGCGCCTCCGCATCAGGATTCCCTCCGCCCGAGAACACATCCGGGCTATTCAGACGACCAATTGCGTCCTCGGCATCTTTGATTTGAGCATGGATAAAGTCGCAGTTCTTCTGACCCGTGCTCGCCGCGGACACATCAAACAGTCTCTGCCGCAAAGTACCAATCTCAACGTTCTCGGCATTTGCGGACCCAATCAGTTGGGCGTTGGATTGCGTGAGCACCGCAACCTGCTGTTTAGCCCCCGACAACTCTGCCTGACATCGCCCGTTCTCCGCGGTGATACCAGCCAGCTTTACTGCATCGGTTGCTTCTGCTAAGTACCTGCCGTAGAGGTAAGCGCCTCCCAGCATCGCACCGAACGCAGTCGCAATTGCCACGATATGGCCAGGCTTCAATGCCTTCAGGATCTGCCCAAGCGTCAGCTTGGACGGATCGATCTCAGCCTGAGATTCCTCCACGGCCTTCATATGCTCGCTGCCCAACCTTCGGAAATCGTTGACGTCAATGTCCCACACCGCACGCCCAGTATTACCGGTCGATGCTCGGCTCAGCGCCGCGCGCGCAAATGCCTCAAACTGCCGGGTCAATGCGCTGACTTGCCCTGCAACGCGACCGCACACTGCCAATCCTATCTCCCGATTCGGGAGCGACATCGGCCAACCATCTCACCACACGTACGGTCGGGTCGCTACCAGCTTATATGGCAGAGCCCTGCAGACAAAACACGCGCAGCACGGCTCTGCACATGCTTCGTCACTCGGGCTGCAGTTCGGAGAGTGTCTTCTCCGCGAACTTGCGGTAAAGCCAGTTCATGCGCACATCCTCCTGTCCGCCGGCGAGACCACCAAATGCATACGAGGTTGACACATTGAAATGGTCGACCGACTGGCCTTGCGAATCGATAAGACTCACCTTGCCGTCGATAAAGTCGTTGCCGGCCAGGAACCCCAGCATGATGGCTGACAAATTCGAGCGAGCACGAATCCCCGTGAGCTCAACATTAAGCCGCATCGCGCTTCCATCATCCTTCTGGGCAAGGAGCTTGTGTGCGGTCAACACATTTTCCAGTTCGGCTTGAAGCTTTTCCGTACTGAATACCGGGTTGTCCCTCAACGCCTCCTGGGCATTCGCATTAAGTGTGACCTTGACGAGCACGGGCCTGCCATTGAGGTGCGCGGAAGCTGTAGAGGCAGTTACGGAGCCGGAACGCTCTGCATCGCGAGTAACGTTGCTCGCGCAGCCAGTCAGAATGGTGATGCTCATTGCCATAACCACGAACGAGCGCAGGAAAAAATACATTTGAATTCCTTCAATTTTTCTAGTTACAGGTCTTGCGAAACACATATGCGCCCACCGTTACTGCGGATGCGTCGGCTTCGAAGCGTCAAAAGCAGTCACCCTTGTTGCCCGCCTCGCTTCGACCTTGCTGATCGCCCACTGTCCGTTGGTGTCACTATCGAGCAATCGACTCCAGCATGTCATTTGCCGCCGCTTTCGCAATGACCGTTACCGATAATTTCCAGGCGAGCGCCGTGACTCTCTGGATTCTCGTGAATGTGGTTTGCATCGCGACTCGCGAGAATTAAGAGGTGCGGCAGCCGTGAGTGGCGCACCAATAGGCTTGAATGGCAAAGTTCAAGCACTTGGTAGAAAAAAGGCGCGGCCGCATACGCCGCCGCGCAAAGTGCCTGGAGATGACAAACCAAGCACGGCCCAAAAAAAGTACACAGCGCTGCACTCCACCGTGCAGATGCATCTCGACCTAGACGAACGGTCAGAACACGCGGATACATCAGTACCAGCGTCGATGTTCCGAGATCTAAAGTTGCCCAGATCCGAGCACGGCTGGTCCCTTACAGTCCTGTCATGCAAACGATCAGGAAGCAACCGCAATAACCGATGACATCAACTCAGATATGAGCCGCACATGATGCTCCGACCGCGACTTCATTAAACACTTATTGCTTGATGACTTGACCGTAGCCAACGAAGCTGTAGTCCGCAGCATGCAGAACATACAGAATCGACCGTTGGAAACCATTGCTGCCACTAATCGGAACAAGCAGAATCGCAGCGTTCCCGGAGATGGCGACACCTGCGGGCAACTTGCAACCCGTCGACGGCGATGCTGTCAACGTCATGTCGTACATGTTCTGATTCGAACCAGGCGTCGAAAGGATCGCCGTTCCAGCCATGTTGCAGCCGCTCAGCGTTCCGCTAACGGTGCCGCCCGATCCGATCGTGAAAGAAGCACCTGAAGTCGCCCACGTGCCAGCAACGCTATCCTGCGTGACAGCCAACGCGTTCTCGGCCCTATAGGCCCACGTGAAGTTCGATGGCGCGCTGCCTTTGCTGAGGGTTCCTGCAAAGGTCTGCTTCGGACTATACGTCCCTGAACTTGCGTTGATCGCTGTCGTAGTCCCGGTCATTACGTTGAAGTTGATCCCAGAGCTCAACGACCACGTGTTACCGCCGACAGTCAGACTAGCGAAATCGGACGTCATCGGAATCGATCCGACGAGATTGAGCGTCTCCAGGTTGTTCTGTGGGCTGACCAGCGCGATGGTCGCATTCAATGAGGATCCCGTCGAGGTCGACCAAATACCGGTCGGGCCACTCACCGACGCAGCTGTCGATCCGGCCTGAGGCGTCTGAAGGCTAGGCATAGCCTCGCCCACGGTTACTGGCTGTGACGAAGCAACCGGCGCACTGGACGGCTGGGTCGCGACAGGGGTCGACGCGACAACAGGCGCACTTGCCGAACTCGTCGGAGCAGCCGGATTAGCCGCCGTTGTGGCAGACGTTCCATCGTTTGCGCTAGACGAGCCATCCCCACCGCCCCCACATCCTGCCACGATGAAGGTGGAAATCGCCCCTGCTACCATCAACCAAACATAATTGCGCTTCACTACCGCGACTTTCATCATCTAATTCCCCTGATATCACATATTGTGATTATTAATCACTGACACATCCAAACCCACAAACCAGCAATTACTATCAATCAACGGTATAACAAACCCTGCACGTGACTTGCCATCCTTGACTCTCACATGATCGGAATAGCAATGAGAGGGGCAGCCGCACTCATCTGCGTCACATGTCGCTGAAAACTGATCGTCACATGCAGTTCAATAGACGATGCGACATATGCACTTTGATCTACAACAAAAATGACCACGATGAAGCACATCACAGCCAAAGTTATCGCCATGACTCCAAGCTCATACCCGTCGCTTCTCAGTTAGGTACGGCCAAAGATATTCGCCTACGTGGCCGTTCGTCGCCGAATATATCTCTTAACACCGTGCGCCTTGCAACGCACGCCAAATGTTACTCGGAAGTTACAGCAATTCTGACACGAGATGGAAGTGGCGCTGCATGAACAACTGTCGGAAAAAAAATTGCGCCCCCCGTTCTCAGCAATCTTCCCTAAACCAGCCCCACACATTACAATTTCATTTAACGTACATTTATCATTTAAATATGGAATCAATCATAAATATGAAAATCATTTTTAAAAAAGACCATGATTTGACAATTCCCCCTAACATCCCAGCAGCTATCTCCGAGCTAGAACCGCACCCATGGCACGCCCCCGATGTGCCGCCATCTCGCATCTTAAATTCAAAATCATTCGACTTAATATTTCAAATTGCCTCAAGTCGACGCACACACTTCACCCTCTCGAATATCGGATGATTTTTTATCAGCGGCGCAGACACAATCAACACCCCGCGCATTGTATCCACTCAATTCTTAATTCAGCGATTAAACATCTCATTGCAATTCATTCGCGGATTAATTGGGGACGCCGTAACGTAGAAAACTTCTAAAGTATGTTGCGCCGGAGACACATGCACTTGACGCTGGGCCGAGCCAAATATACTGCTAATATAGGTTGCAAAGGCGAATTCGGCACCTACGACACTGCCGGTAACACTTGTAAGAGAGGTGATTTGATGGCATACGACTTCGTCGAACGCTGCCGACTATAGAAGCGCCGCCAAGGTAAGCCCGAGTTTGGTGATGCTAGCCCGGAAGTTTGCTCGGATCTCCGGCAGGCTGACCGGTGTGGCACTCGTGCATTGCGATTCCCGTCTATTCACGCGAGACCAAACAGCGGCCGACTCAGTTCGCTTTGTTGATGCCGCCCCTTTCGTTGCCAAATCATTGGCAGTTGCTGAACACGATGAATGCTCAGCATAGACCCCATCTCTCGAACGAGCGCTGCTTCCAGTAAGGAATTGCCTCGATAGCGCCTAGTTCGGTGTGGATTTGACGTCCAAGCAGACGGATTGGAGCGAGGCGACGAAGCTAGCGGCATGGACTCCGCATCCCGTACTCCCTCACCTCTAGCCCGTTCAGATCCGCGCAGTGCTCTTGCCGACTTGTGATGGCAGGTCAAGCAAAGCCGCCACGTGTCTGAAAACTCATGCTGAAAGTCGGTTGCCCTTCCAACCAGCAGCCAGAAGATAGCGCCTCTGCGCGCAGGCGATCACCGAAGCACCAGCCCAGTACAAATATGCCCGCCGGGGTTGCCAAATTTCTATACGACTGCGCAGCTACCCGAGGTCTTGTAGATTGTCCGAACGGCGCCGTTTGGCCGCAAAACGCGCGACGGCTATCGGCAGGACAGAAATTGGTTGATAAGCTTGGCATTTCGTGCCCAGATGGACACACCCTCTCGTCCCCACATCCTAGAGGGGCTGACGGAAGAGATAACGGGATGCGACGGTGCCGCGATACGCGACACGATCGTGTCAGCCGAGGCAATCACCCTCGATTGAGGAGATTCCGGTGGCATCTCCCTCTGCGATACTGGTCTAGCAATATCAGCGAAGCGGTTTCCGTACGTCCTCGGTACGCGGCAGAATAAGCAAAGTCAGCACTGTATCGTACGAATCGGATGTGATTTTCATCTCTCTAAGGCGAGAGGACGGCGCGGCGTGCGGGAACCAAATGTTCGTCGGAACAAGAACACCCTGCTTTTCATTGGTGACTTCGGGCTTCGCTGCCAACGACCCAGGTGGAATTTCGATGATTTCCTTAGCGGTGCGGAAGTACGCGCCCGCCTGGTAAGCCGCCTCACTTGCGTTCGCGGAAAGCATGTAACCCTCCCGCGACCGCACAAGAATCGCTTTCTCGTCGGTACAAGAGAGCCACTGAAGTATCGCGGCAGTGAGACTTACACCGTACCGCTCGGCGCAATCGCTGAGCACGTTAATGTCGACCGTAGGAGGGACTTGTGCCCGGAAATCATGAAGCGGCATCAGGAGATACGCCGCGAACTTATCCGCTTCCAACTCAATAGCCTTCTGGTCAGCGGACCAGTCGTCCATATCCCCGGCGGTACATTCGAAGACTTCCCGAGCGGCTCTGTGAAGGAAGTAATGCCCCAGTTCGTGCGCCTGGGTAAAACGAATTCGGCCCTGCGAAGACAGACTGTCGTTGTAGAGCAGGAGCCATCTATCGACTTGGCGAAACAATCCGCCCTCGAACCCAGGAATCGATGCAGCCTGCACCGCAGCAATCGGGTCCGGAAATTTGAAGATGTCCGCGCACCCCAGTGCCAACATCTCGACATCTACCGGATAACGCGCTCCTCCGTGGGCAGCATGAAACGCATCCAGTACCTGACTCAAATTGTTTGCAACCTTCGCAGGCGACGTAGCCATTGGTCTAGTTTCTTTGTTTGAATGTCTCCAATATTCTACGCAGTTGCTCCTTCGAATCGGAGTCTAATTTCTGGTAGTTTCGGTAAAAAGCTTCATCTTTATGACGCTCCTCTGGTGCCCGAACGTCTTCTTCTATGAAATAGCTGGCTGAGACGCCCAAGACATCCGCCAGTTGGGTTAGCTTTTCTGCCGAAGGCCGTTGCGACTCTCTGTTCTCGAGCTCCCAAAGATAGCTTTTGCTCATCCCAGCCATCTCCGCCAACTTCTCGAGCGTGAGGCCCTTTTGCTTCCTTAGATCTCGAAGCTTCTCGCCAAGTCTCGTTGCCATTGTTAGTTCCTCGCTCGCACACAATACACCGATTGTACAGTACCACGATTCCGAACTTTTCGTTTGACAACTACGAACACGGGTAGTACTGTGGCTTCGCGTGTTCGCTACTCCGAACTTTTTCTATGATTTAGCCGGATTTCTCCGGGTGAGGCGTGGGCGAGCGGTGGTTGGGGCTTTGTTGTGGCCCCGCTTAACAACTCGACGCCGCATCGCGGCTCTCGTAAGGACTTACCGGCATGACTCCGAAAATCACCTTCTACCCCGTCGGAAACGGGGACATGACACTGCTGCAGCTCGAAAGCGAACGCACGGTGCTCATAGACATCAACATCCGCAAGCCCGACGACGACGTACGCGATGTGGCGAAGGACCTGCGCGACGCCCTGAAGACCGACGCGAACGGTCGCCCCTACGTCGACGTGATGGTGCTCAGCCATCCGGACCAAGACCACTGCCGCGGCCTGTGTGACCACTTCCATCTCGGCCCGCTGTCGGAGTACAACGACAAGGAAACCCCGAAGAAAATTGTCATCCGCGAGATGTGGTCGTCTCCGTTGATTTTCCGCCGCTCGAGCAAGAAAAACCATACCTTGTGCAAGGACGCAAAGGCATGGGATTCGGAGGCCCGCCGGCGCGTGAACCGTTACAAGGAGCACGGCATCGGGGAGAACGGCGACCGCATTCTGGTCCTGGGCGAAGACCAAGATGGGAAGACGGACGACCTGATTGAAATCCTCGTAAAAGAAGGCGAGACGATCACCCATCTCTGCGGCACGTCGGAACCGAACTTCAGTGGGTTGCTGCTTGCGCCGTTGCTTGCGGATAACGACGACGAAGATGAAGTGCTGAGCAAGAACGAGTCGAGTGTCATCATGAATTACTCGATCGGTGTCGACGGCGCCCCGGAAGCAGTGAAGTATTTGTCCGGCGGGGACGCCGAGGTCACGATTTGGGAACGGCAATGGGAGCGGCACAAGAAGGAGCCTTGGGTCCTCGAGTACAACCTGCTCTCGACGCCGCACCACTGCTCGTGGCGCTCGCTGTCGAACGACAGCTGGAGCGACTTGGGGCGCGACGCCGAAGTGAGCGACGACGCTCGCTCGGCATTGAGCCAAACCCTGCCCGGCGCCATCATCGTCGCAAGCTCGAAGGAAATCCTCGACGACGATGTCGACCCGCCGTGCATCCGCGCGAAGGAAGAGTATGAGGAAATCGCGAAGGACGCCAAGGGCGAGTTCTGGTGCACCGGCGAGTATCTCAGCCCCGACGAACCCGAGCTCCTGATTTTCGAAGTGTCCGCAGGTGGCCTGAAGCGCGTAAAGAAGCAGGCCAAAAAGGCTGCCGCGGGTGCAATGGGCCTCGGCCTGACTCCGGTCGCGCATGGCTGAGCGGGGTCGGCAATGACGGTATCTGTCGCTATCGATGATGCAATTCGGACCCTTCGCTCGCACTCGGCCGTACTCGATGTTCGCGTCGAGGAGCTGACGTCTGGCGGCATACTTGTCAAAGCTGACTTTGACACCGACCTTCCCTCGACATGGCGGGCCAAGGGCGAAAGCCCGACAGGAGTCCGTCCAGTCGAGGAAGTGCATTTCCGTTTTTTCGACGATTTCCCGAAGTCCTCACCACGCATCACCTTGCGTGAGGACTTCAATCGCAATCTTCCGCACATTAACTGGCATAAGGCCGGCGAGCGCGTTCCGCCTTGTATTGCGTTCGGCGGAAATCGCGCCTTGCTTTTCCATGGTGGTATGGCACTGGTAGCGGAACAAACGGCTCTGTGGTTGAGGCGTGCTGCTACAGGAACGCTCATCGACTCGACGTTAGGTTGGGAACCAACGCGTCGGGAGTCGACCCCTACCGGAATTGAAATGGATGTTGAGGCGCTCGCCACCTCGGATCATGTGCTGGGTCACCCCATGTTCTATCAGGTCGAGGGAGCATGGGACAAAACGTCGGGCACCGCTTGGTTCGGTCGCGCCAAGCAACTTGGCGAAACACCCTCAACTGCAACACACAAGGAGATGTTGCGCTGCTCCGAGTACGAAGGTTTCCTGGTCGGGCCCCGCCCTCTGATTGTATGCTGGCCGGACGCCGTGGATGACGCACAGCCAGCGATAAATGATAAGTACCTCCCCGATACTGTGCATACGTTCGGGGATCTGCTTAAGCGCGCAGAAGAATTGTGCTGCGCCCGCAGCATGCGCATGGCGCTCGCTCGTGTGCGCGGGGCGAACAAGTCACTTCGCCCAAACCTGTCGCTGCCAGTTCTCTTTGTCTTGCCGGTCCGCAGACCAGCAAGCGTGATCGGCTTCGCGACAAATATCGAAATGCTAGCTTATCGCTTCGACGTTCCAGCGACTTCGGCTGTCAAAGACTGGTCGGATCTGACAGTGTCGCATGCCTACTTTGCCACCCCGTCGACGCCCACGTTGCAGCATCGCATCTCAGGCCTCGAAGAGCGAGACACGCCTCCATCGTTCGCCTTCATCGGTTGCGGAAGTCTAGGCTCAAAGGTGGCCATGCATCTTGTTCGTGCTGGGGTAACACCTTCACTGCTAGCTGACGATGATTCGTTCTCGCCGCATAACGTTGCTCGTCACGTGATTTTTCCTGAGCAAGCAAAGAGCATCAAAACGAAAAGCGAAGTCCTGGCTCAATTGATTGCGTCGTTCACGGGCCAGGCTAAGCCGCTCGTGTGCGATCGCGACATTACGCTTGTGCACAAAGATGACCAGCCGTATCGATCAATTCTCGCCAGTGAGCGCTCGGTGCTCGTCAATACCACAGCTAACCCGGCCGTTCGCCACTTCCTCGCCGACGCTCCTTTCCCGGCACGCGTCCTCGAAGCCTGCGCGATGAATTTTGGCGACGTGGCCGTGTTGACTATGGACGGGCCAAAACACAATCCGTCGACCAGCGACGTGATGGTGGTCGCCTATGAGGAACTTCGCGTACTCGGGCTTCTGAATGAATCTGCGAGCAACATTCATACGGCGGTCAGCGTCGGTTTGGGGTGTAACTCAATGACGATGCCGATGTCCGATGCTCGAATTTCGATGATTGCCGCCGGCGTAGGTCAATACGGCCTGAACCTGCATCAAGACGGCCTGCCCGGGCATGGGGTCGTGTCCACGGCGCGCGTGTCGGCCGACGGCATGTCAATTGCCTGGCAGCACAAGCAAGTGCGCGCCACTCGGATTGTCGAAGTCGATGACGAGGCCGGCTGGACGGTTCGCGTTCTCAACCAAGCTCATACCAAAATCGCCGCTGATGTTGCCTGCCATACGAACGTCGAAACTGGCGGCATTGTCGTTGGTCGTGTCTCACAGGTCTCACGCGAAATAACTATCGTCGACGTCCTGGATGCACCGCCGGATAGTCGGCGATCCGCGACAAGGTTCGAGCTCGGCACGGAAGGCTTGATGGAGCGACTTACGGCGTACAACGAATCGGGGGCCGGCGTGCTTTGGTACCTGGGTACGTGGCACAGCCACTTGGCGCCGATGGGACCTTCGTCGGTCGACGTGGAAACTGCGAACGGCCTTAAAGGCACGATCCCTGGTGCTGTCGTTTTGCTGATTCATCGCCCAGATGGGTACTCAGCCCTCGTTCGGTCGTCACTTTCGTAGAGGTTGCTATGGCGTTCAACATCGAATTCCCCTTTGACGAGTACGACCGGAAGGCTCGCCTCGCGCCGGCGTTGCTTGCGCTTTCACCAATCTTGGTGGGTTTGGCAATGCGCCTCAGTGAATGGGCGTTTCTGGGCATCATCTCATCCCTCGCCATCTCCCTTGGTGGCCTTTGGCTGCTGACGGACATCGCGCGTCGAATGGGAAAGGCGAAGCAAGAGCGACTATTCAAAGAATGGGGTGGCAGCCCGACCGTGCAGTTGCTGCGCCACTCCGACGAGCAACTGGACGAGGATTCGAAGCGTCGATACCACCGAGTCCTGGGTACGAAGGCAGACGTCAGAATGCCGAGTACCGAAGACGAGCGCAGTGAGCCGAAGAGCGCCGACGCAAAATACAGATCCGTGCAGCAGTGGCTCCTTCAGAACACCCGCGACAAATCCAAATTTCAGCTTCTCTTCAACGAGAACGTGACGTACGGCTTCCGCCGCAACGGCTACGGCCTCCGTCGTATCGGCTTGGCATTCTGTGCGATTTCAGTAGTGTGGGCAATGTGGCCTGCTCCCTTCGCTACATGGGCCGCGTTGTCGCAGCTTATCTCCACGCCGAAGGTGTCGATTCAGCTCTGCACGTCCGGAGTCATGACCCTCGTGTGGCTCCTTTTCTTCACCAAGGAAACCGTACGCGTGGCAGCGTTTTCCTACGCTGAAGAGTTGCTGCGCTCCTGCGAACTGATTACTGTTGGCGATACACCGAAAGCAGCGGACTCACTGCCCCCCGCGACAGCTTAACCATTCGAAAACTAATCCGACTTGGATACTTACGAAGACGTCGGAAATTTCCTCTATGCCCTCGGACTTCTCGTAGGAAAGAAAACGCGTGGTGCGGCACGCTCCATAGGCATCAATCTGATGCAACAGACGCCGCTTGACCGACGGCTACATCACATAAAAAGGATTTTTGATGAGTCACGTGTTTAACGTCGAGGACTTCATACACCTCAACAGCTTCTACAGCAATCCGCAGTGCCGACGCGTCGTACGGGACCTCTACAAAAGCAAGTGCAAATCATGTGATGAGGAAATTGTTGGCGACGACTACCACGTTGCACATATCATCTCCCGCAGCCATCCGGAGCTGATGGAAAAATATCTCCCCGGGCTGGATGTAGACAATTTACTGAACCTCAAGCTCTCCTGTCCGACCTGCAACCTCAAAGAGAGCAACTTCGTCCTTGACACCCCAATCCTGACACACAACTTCAATGTGTCTGCCAAGGCGATATCGTTGCGATTGAAATCCATCTTGGAAAAGCTCAATAGCAATGAAAAACAGATAGCGATAAGCAGTGTCGATTCGAAGATTTGCACCACCATTCTTCACATCGAAATCGACGAAATACGGCGCAATTCGTCTGACTGGCACGGTGCACTCGCGATCCCTCAACGCTACCTGGACGATCGGACGCGAACGGCCATGGCGCAAGCTTTTGGAGCAGATGCCCATGGGTTCTCCTTGTACGAAACCCTGGCAGAAGCTCTGCACTATCTTAACGACTCAGTTCAAGTGAATGGGACCACATACTCTTGCCGAGGCAAGCGCAAGCCTGCTTGGTGGGTCAAAGCACACTCGCACCTCTGGAGTGAAACTAGAGGGAGGCAATCGATCGAGGACGCGATCCGCTCAGCGGGATTAACCGACATCGTTCTCCTCGATCCTGATGAACTATCTGAACGACAAGGCCTGTGGATTCCATTGCGAAACGAATCTCAACGATGGTTCTATGACGTCATCGGCACCATTATTCGAACAAACCGCAAAATTGACCGTCAGCGGAGCAAACGATACGTTGTTTTAGCGGAAAATGAGTGGTACTGGTTGAACGATTGCTTTGACAGACTGACCTATGTTGAAGCCGGGATCGGCGTGAGTACGCCACGCCTGAAGGCACCCGAAGCATTCGTGCACTTCACAAGTGACAAGGGCAAGCTCCACATTCACGACGAAGGTCAAAACGTTCCAGATGAAATCAAGGAGATCTGTCGCTCGGCCAGTGAAGCCTCAGTTTGGTGCGATGGTACGGTGATGCGCACAGGCAAGCTCAAGTCGTGGCTTGCTCGTGCGTTTGATTTGGCTGAACTCGGGGCTTGCAAGGTCACCGGACCAGATTTGATCCGTATCGGTGACATACAAACTCAGTGGAAATGGGTTCCACCGCTACCCAGATTGAAAGGTAAAACTCGCGAGCAAATTCGAAATGAGTATGATGCTAATTACGCGTCCAAATCGAGGCGGAAAAAGTATAGCAATGCATCATGACATCGTGTATGTCTGCACGACGAAACAGAGATGGGGAAGTCTCGCCAAAGGACTACCCCCGCCATGTAGCAACAGTAACTCTTCGATCATACAGCGATCTGCGTAGCATCACTCTGGCGCTCCCTTCTGTCGAACTTTTCCCGCGCCGCGTCTATATGCAAGCTGTGCTCAACCACCCAAGTTCTGAGCGCCTCGAGCGGGGCAATCAGCGACCGGCCCACATCTGTAAGCTCATACTCAACCTTCGGGGGAATCGTTGCGTATGCCGTGCGCGTCACCAGTCCATCACGTTCCAGATTGCGCAGGGTCAATGTAAGCATGCGGTGCGAAACGCCGCCTATCTCCCGCATGATCGCATTGAAACGAGTTGGGCCTTTCGATAGCACACCTACGACCATCACAGTCCACTTGTCACTGACCTGGTCAAGGATTTTTCCGAGAGCTCTGCAATGCTCACGATCGTCTTCCTGAGAAGGTTCAATTTCGGTCGCTGGCGCTTTCATGGCACGTCCCCTCTCCAGTAATTACGTACATGTATGTTCGTGGAGAACACTTCTGTGCGTTCTTGAATTCTGGCAGCATCTGCGGATAATTTCCATATCGCAAGGAACACTATGTTCGTTGCATAGCGGAGCATCGATATGTTGATTGGAGTCAGCGGGGCAAGCGGGAAACTCGGGCAAGCGATCCTCTTGGAACTTAAGTCCCGCGGGGCTGGGGACCGGGTAATCGGGATCACCCGCTCGCTACAAGCTGTAGAAGGAACCGCTCAGGCGCGCTTGGGCGACTACGATCGCCCGGATACACTGTTGCGTGCCTATACCGGTCTGGACCGGTTGCTGCTCATTCCAAGCGCCGATCTTCGCGCAGGCGTTCGCAGTGCCCAGCTCAAGGCTGCTATTGACGCGGCGGTGCAAGCTGGAGTGGCCCACATATTTCTCATCTCGGCCAGCGGTACGCGCGAGGTACCCGACAGTGCTCTCAATGCAGGGTTCTGGAACGGCGAACAACACCTCATCAGCACGGCGCCCAAATGGACCATCCTACGGATGAACTACTACGCCGAATCAATGGCCGAGGAAGTAATGATGTCCCTAGACCAGGGTGTGCTGACAGGGCTGGGCGACGAGCACGTTGCCTATGTCTCCCGCGATGATCTTGCAGCAGCCGCCGCCGGCGCGCTGCTCGGAGAGGGGCATGCCGGCGCCGTCTACAACATCACGGGGCCAGCCATCGTGACTGGTCCCGAGAAGGCTGCGATTGCCTCCAACGCCTTTGGCAAGGCTCTCCAATACGCGGTGATTTCTCCGGACCAACTCCGCGCAGGTTTTACGCAAACGGGATTTCCGGCCGAGGTGGTCGAGGCGGTGATCGAAATCAAGCGCACGTTTGTCGAGGGCAACTTCGACATTCTGACAAATGATGTTGAACGCCTGTCGGGCCGTGTACCCAAGTCCCTGCACCACGTTCTGGTCTCATCAAAGCCGTAAAAACGCGAAGGCGTTCGCGGCTCGCAAAGTGACGTATTGGATCAGCACTGCTTTGGCATGCTTACCCTATCTGGCCTCCACCACGTTCTATGCAACCTAAGTGGATCAGGTCGTGAAGCGTGCAACGCGCTTGGCTTGCACGAACAGCAGCGCGCAACGTCGCATCGCGATCGAGTAAGCCATGAAGGATTCGGTAAGCTCGATCGGAATTAGCTCAAAGACGTCCTGAACGATCCAATACATGCGATGCAGCGCGGCACCGGTTACTACTTGCGGACGATCGCACCCAAGCTGCGGGTTCTTTGGCCCCAAAATCTCGTCGCCTTGCTCGGCTACAAGGCTGCTGCGCCATTGGCGGCCTGACCTCATCGCGTGCGAACAAGAATTGCGAGGGTGGCCGCAGGGGCATCACACCGGCAGTTGATGCCGCGACCGGCGGCTCAATCGCTTACCTCTGAGCGGCTATTGTCACGGGTAAAAAATCCACGGGATCTTATTCGCTTGCACGGATCGCTCGCGCGAGAATGGTGAAAAATAAACACACGCAAGTTGATTGCGCAATTAATAACTGCTCACATCACATGAAGACGTAACGGACTCTCGGAGCACGCCCTCTCCTACTAGAAGAGCGGGATCATCTTTTTTGCTCGCACGGATTGCATGAAAAAGCCAATTCGATGTCGATAATTTCTTGTAAGCGCGAATGCCTTAGCAAGAATAGTTAGCGATTCATCGTACCACATTAAATCCGCAACCGAGACAAATCAATCTTCATACTAAATAAATTATATATTCGAAGAGCAGCCGGGGTTATGAAAATTCTTGTAGTTGATGATGATTCTGCCTTCGCAGATTTTCTTAACAAGACTTTGTCTGAGGAGCGCCACGAAGTTCTTGTAGCCAGAGACGGTGTAAGTGCAGTGCGCTCCCTCGAGAAATCAATGGCTGACCTAGTTATTTTGGATTGGACGGTGCCGTTGATTTCCGGGCTCGATATCCTGAAATGGATTCGGAGGAATCTCGGGTATAAAATGCCGGTTTTGTTTTTAACAAATCGCATATTTGAGCATTCCATTTCTGAAGCATTGGACGCGGGGGCTGACGACTACGTGACGAAGCCAATCGGGAAGAGGCAATTGCTTTCCAGAATAAATGCAGTTACAAGAAGGGCTCGCAACTCAGACGACAGGCAGATGGTAATTGAGGTAGGAAGCTACCGGATTGATAATTACGAAAAAATAGTTTCTATTAACGGCACCAAAATAAATTTAAACACAAAGGAATTTGAGCTAGTTTATACGCTATTCGTGAATTATGGACGAATCGTGCCGAGAGAGCATCTTGCGACGACAATATGGGGTCGACCAGAAGATCAATTTTTTAGGCCACTCGACTCCACCATCTATCGAATTAGAAGCAAGCTAAATTTAAATATGCAAAATGGAGTGTCATTGAAATCAATATACAAAATCGGGTACCGGCTCGAGGGGATGTGAATATCCTTTCCGTCCGATTGTTTGCGACGAGTGGTGGAGAATTGGCGGTGCACATGGAAAATTATCGACAGTATCTGAAGGTGCGGGCTCGATTGGAGGAGCAACTTAAGATTGAGCGAGATAAAGTAATTCACTCAATTGTCGCGGAGATAAGAGACTGCGTCCGAATTTTCGGGCTGGCTGTCGCGGATATTTTTCCGGATGAAGCGATGAGGGATAGTTCGACTCGTCGTATGAAGAGACGGCCTGCAAAATATTTCGACCCCGTTTCGGGTGCGACGTGGTCTGGTGTCGGACGGGAGCCAATATGGATAAGAGGTCGAAATAGAGAGGAATTCTCGATTAATCGCTTCGTTTCCCAAGGCGAAAATTTGCCGTTTGATGGTGAGAAAGATGACCGGTGACGAATCAACATATAGCGGGGCCATCACCCTCACCATTGGAGAGTCGCATCTTCAAGATCGAATTTTGCATTAATTATTTATAGTCTGGAAATTGAATGACAACGATCACCAATAGTATCATAATAATTACTAAAGACTGTTGCTAGTTCGCGAGTCATCCAACCGCGCGAGATAATTCGCGCACGGACTAATGCATCAGATTTCAAAAATGACGGTTGCGGCTGGAAATTTCTACTCGTTCAAACATTTGCTTCAACTTTTCGCGATACCCGTCGTCCTCGGTGGGTGCCAGCAACAGAATGCGGCTGCCCACTTTGGAGTCGAAGTTTTAGACTAGCAATAGTCGGCGGTGTCGAGCAGCATCGAGTTGCGAATCAGTGGGTGGCCACCACACATCTCGTCGTAATACAGGTAGTTCCGCACGATTTCACAGTGATGCGACACGCAGCATCTTGGTTGCGCCTCATGAAGCCCGGCGAGCTAATCCACAACTCGCAGGTCTCCATTGTGATGGCATACGAGATCGAAGCTGTTCGCGAAGGGTGCAAAGGCCGGATGTTCCTTCGTGTGCATACCGCGGATGTAGCCATCCTTCGTCGGAGGGCGGGCTGTTGAAGATATGCCCCGACTGACCTGTCCCTCTCAGGAGGGACAACGGGCTTCTAGCAAAGTCCATTAAACCAGTTTCTGGAAAGCTGCAGGAGCAACTGCTGTTGTCCGATGTTTCGCTGCAAACGCTGCAGTCGAAAGGCAATCCAGTGCGCTCCGCGATGACCCGAGCATGCGCGAGGCTCGTGAACCAGTGCTCATTTAGGCATTCATCGTGGAACTTGCCGTTGAACGATTCAATGTATGCATTCTGCGTCGGCTCGCCAGCCTGAATCATCTTCAACGTCACGCGGTTGTCGTAGGCCCATTGGGCCAAGCGCAAGGCTCGCAAACTCGGATCCCTTGTCCGTTCGCAGCACTTTGGGATAGCCTCGGGAAACGCGCTGCCCTATCCAGCGCTCGAGTGACATACAAGCCCGAGATACCGTGGTCCGCCACGATATCGACAGCCTCATCGATGAAATCGTCGACGATGGTCAAGCACTTCAGGTGCCACCTGTGCGAAAGCCTGTCTATCACGAAATCGATTGACCAACCCTCGTTGGGTCCATTCGGCAAAGCCCCCTGCTCGCGTTCAATCATCACGCCGTGGCGCCGGAGACGGCGCCTCATGGCCAGTCCCGCTTCACGATAACGGCGATGCACCGCTTGCGGTTCGCGTGGATGTCCTCGCGCTCCACCAGGATGTGCAATCGCGACAGCCGAACCGCCGACGCTCATGGGTCAGTTCCACCAAGCACGGCGTCAGCGCATCATTCTCGTGATCCGGCTTCGCTTCGTAATACAACACGCTGCGAGAAAGTCCACTTCCTGCGCAACTCCTTGACCGGTACTCCGGCCTCGGCTCCCTTCATAAAACAGATGATTTGCTCTTCCGCAAGGCGCTTCTTCATCTTCTTCTTTAAAAACAAACTTCTCTAGGTTCCGGCTGACCCTGCTCGCCCCGGAGGGGGCAAGTCAATTACCCCCTATGGCTGGCCGAGATCGAATACAAAACTGGATGAACAAGCGGCATATCGTCTGATTAATTAATTATGCGCCGCATTCATAGTTTTAACAAAAATTCAAACATCACCACTTGTTTTGCGAGAATTTGCCAGATTTCCAGGCACGCAGTCTCACTAAAATTCAACGTCCCGCATGGTGCGGTTTAATTGTCGTTAAAAAATCACCATCAGATCAACAATTGAAATAGTTTGATACCCCCTTATTGCCAGAACAAGGTCGATTGTTTACTTAAATTTAAATGGTATACCGATTAAAAAATGAATAATTTCTACAAGACCATTTGGAATGAGAGTCTCGGCGCTTGGGTCGCCGCGTCGGAACATGACTCTGCGCGCGGTAAACCTAATAAGAGGGGCATTGTTCTCCACACCGCCTTCGCCGTGATCAGCCTCGTTGCAGCCCATGGGGCGAGCGCACAGTACTCGGCCGGCGCTGGGAACGCGAGTGGCACCGGTTCGGTGGCAATTGGCGGGGGTAATACATATACTTCAACGGCATCTGGGTTTGAAGCCATTGCAATTGGCGCAGGCGCGACGGGCTCGGCAAATTACGCTACAGCAGTTGGGCCGTTCGCAGCTGCGAGTGGAACTAATGCGAGTGCTTTCGGATTCTCGTCCGGCGCGTCCGGTACCAATGCAGTGGCTGTGGGCGCCAGCGCGGTGGCAAACAACACCAGCGCTACGGCGATAGGCGACTCTGCGACGGCCTCAAACACTTACGCAACGGCGGTCGGGAGCGGATCCTTAGCCTCGTTCACCACCGCTACCGCGCTCGGCTATCAAGCCAACGCGTCGGCGGCCGGCGCCACGGCGATTGGCACCGGATCGACTGCGAACGTTGCAGGATCCGTCGCGTTGGGGCGAAGCTCCGTGACAACTAGCACGGCTTCGGGCGCAACCGGCGGCACCAGTACCATCAGCAATGCGACCATCGGCGCGACGACCTACAGCAATTTCGCGGGTTCTACAGCTTCAGGGGGAGTCGTAAGTGTTGGCGCAGCCGGCGCTGAACGCCGGATCCAAAACGTTGCTGCAGGTTTGATTAGCTCGAGTAGTACCGATGCGGTCAACGGCAGTCAGCTTTATTCGGTCGCAAGCACAACCAGTTCAAGCATTACCTCGCTGTCGACGTCAACCGCGTCCAGCGTCGGCTCGCTGTCCACCGGCCTGAGCTCGACCAACAGC
>NZ_LDUL01000059.1:0-56210 GCF_001043615.1 Burkholderia sp. LK4 | reverse complement strand
TTCAAAACTGCCCCGCCGCCCCCGTCCACCGCAAATAATCCCCGCGCGTCCAGTCGAGCGACACGCCGACGCGCTTCGTACCCGGCCGGATCTTCGGCTTGTACACCGACAGCGTCAGCGACTCCAGCGCCGGCCATTCGCGGAACGACAGCACCGCGATGTCGGCGACGAGCGTCTCCAGCAGGCGCGTATGCGGCTTGTGCGACAGGAACGCGGCAAGTCGCGCGCAATAACCGTCGTAATCGATCCACTCGCCCTGCTCGCTCGGCTCGCAGCGATAGCCGAGCCGCGCATCGATCACGATCGGCTGCGGCGCTTCATGCTCGTGCGCATGAATGCCGATCCGCGCGGGCACCTTCAGTTCGTCGACGAACACGCTCCAGCCACGCCCGCGCAGGCGCGGCGCGTCGATCGCCACGAACGGTTCGTCGAACGGCTTCATGATGCGAGCGGCGCGGCCGCGTCGAGCATGATGCGCACGAAATAATCGGCGAAGCTGCGGCGCAGGACGATCTCGAACGCATCGTCGCCGGTCGGGACCAGCACGATCGACGTCTTGAAGTAGTGCGACTGCGCGCACTGGCCCGGCTTGAACACGCGCGGGTGCAGATCGAGCGGGCAGCCACGTGCGAGCACGTCGCGCACACGTTCGCCGCTGATCTCGACGACGGTATAACCGCTGCCGACGTCGACGGCCGCCGCATACGTACCCTGCACGGCCTCCGCGAGTCGCGCCTCCAGCACGCCTGCCTGCACGGGCCCGTGCGAGCGCACGAGCCACTCGTCGGGGCCGAGCCACAGCACGTCGTACTCGGCGCCGCGGGCAACCGTGTTCGGCGCCGCGGGCGGCCGGCAGCCGACCACGCGCTCGAACGCGGCGACGAACGCCGGATCGCTCAACTCGCCGCGCACGTTCACGAGATCGAGGAACGGCCGCTCGCGCAGCGTGAACTTCTTCGATGCGCGCGCCTGGTGCGGCTTCAGCACGTCGGCCGCGCCGACGAACGGCGATTCAAGCGTCACGCCGCCCGCGCCCGCCACCTGCGTCTGGTTTCTGGTTTCATTCCACATGCTGGCGCACCCCTTCGGTATCGTAGAAAACCGGGCTCGAGATCTTCGCGGTGATGCGCTTGCCGTTGGCCAGCGGAATCACGACGCTCTCGCCCATCTTGTTCAGGCCGCCCTTCACCACCGCGAGCGCGATCGAGCGCTTCAGGATCGGGCTGTAGTAGCTCGACGTCACGTGGCCGATCATCGGCGTCGGATCGACCGCCGACACCTGCGTGTCCTTCGCGACGATCTGCGCGCCTTCCGGCAGCACGAACTGTTCGTCCTCGGTCAGCAGGCCGACGAACTGCTTGCGGCCCTCCTTCGCGGTGTCCGAGCGCGCGAGCGAACGCTTGCCGAGGAAGTCCTTCGACTTCGCGACCAGCCCGCCCATCCCGAGGTCGTACGGCGTGACCGAGCCGTCGGTGTCCTGGCCGACGATGATGTAACCCTTCTCCGCACGCAGCACGTGCATCGTTTCGGTGCCGTACGGCGTGATGTCGAACTCGGCACCGGCGGCCATCAGCGCTTCCCACACCGCGCGGCCCGCATTCGCCGGCACGTTCACTTCATAGGCGAGCTCGCCCGAGAAGCTGATCCGCATCACGCGCGCCTTCGCGCCGGCAACGGTGCCGTTCCGGTAGCTCATGAACGGGAACGCCTCGTTGCCGAAGTCGATGTCCTGGCACACCTTCTGCACGACCTTGCGGCTCTTCGGGCCGACCACCGCGAACGTCGCCCAGTGATCGGTGACCGACGACAGCCGCACCTTCATGTCGGGCCATTCGGTCTGCAGCCAGCGTTCGAGCCACGTGAGCACGCGCGCCGCGCCGCCCGTCGTGGTCGTCATCATGAAATGCTGGTCGGCGAGGCGCACGGTCACGCCGTCGTCGAACACCATCCCGTTTTCGTCGAGCATCAGCCCGTAGCGGCACTTGCCGACCTCGAGCTTGTTCCACGGGTTCGTGTACATCCAGTTCAGCAGCTTCACGGCATCCGGGCCCTGAATGTCGATCTTGCCGAGCGTCGATGCGTCGAGGATGCCGACGCTGTTGCGCACCGCCAGGCATTCGCGCTTCACGGCCGCATGGAGGTCCTCGCCTTTCTTCGGGAAGTACCACGGCCGCTTCCAGTTGCCGACGTCCTCGAACAGCGCGCCGTGCTCGACGTGCCACTCGTGCACGCAGGTCTTGCGGATCGGGTCGAGGAAATCGCCGAGCTCGCGGCCCGCGAACGTACCGAACGAAACGGGCGTGTAGTTCGGGCGGAACGTGGTCGTGCCCGTTTCCGGAATCGACTTGCCGAGCGCCCCCGCGAGGATCGCCATCCCGTTGATGTTGCCGAGCTTGCCCTGATCGGTGCCGAAGCCCATCGCCGTATAACGCTTCACGTGCTCGACCGACTCGAAGCCTTCGCGCGCGGCAAGCAGGATGTCGGCGGCCGACACGTCGTTCTGGAAATCGACGAACTGCTTCGGCCCGCGCGCCGCGGCCTCGCGGCTGCCGACGAGCCACAGCGGCTGCAGTGCGCCTTCGACGGTTTCCGCGACCTGCGGCGCGACCGGGCGCTGCTCGGCCGTGAAGCCCGCGGCCTTCGCCGCTTCCACGCCCGCATCGACCGCGAGCCGCAGCGCGCGCGCCAGGCCGAATTCCCCGGCCGCCGCGCCGATGCTCGCTTCCGCCTGCACGGGCTTGCCCGGCAGGAAGCACGCCTTCTCGTCACTCCAGCATGCCTTGCCGCCCGACTGCGCGAACAGGTGCAGCACGGGGCTGAAGCCGCCCGACATCGCGACGAGGTCGCACGGCAGCGTCTGCAGCTTGCCGCCCACCTGGCCGTTCGTGCTGGACGCGACGTCGACCGACGATACGCGCCACTTGCCCGATGCGGCCGTCACGACGGCGCCGCTCAACACCGTCACGCCCTGCCGCTTCGCCGCGGCCGGCAGCGCGCCGTTCGACGATGCGCGCGAATCGACGACCGTCACCTTCGCGCCGCATGCCTTCAGGTCGAGCGCGGTCTGGTACGCACGATCGTTGTTCGTGAACACGACCGCGTTGCGGCCCGGCAGCACGCCGAAGCGATGCACGTAGGTGGACACCGCGCCGGCGAGCATCACGCCGGGCAGGTCGTTGTTGCCGAACACGATCGGACGCTCGTGCGCGCCGGTCGCGAGGATCACGCGCTTCGCGCGAACTTTCCACAGCAGCTCGCGCGTGCCCTTGCGCATCGACACGGGCAGGTGATCGGTCAGGCGCTGCGTGACCGTCACGAGGTTGTGGTCCTGGTAGCCGAACGCGGTGCTGCGCGACAGGATCGTCACGTCGGGCAGCCTGCGCAGCTCGGCCTCGATCTTCTCGACCCACTGCAGCGCGGGCTTCGCGTCGATTTCCGCGCGGCACGACAGCAGGCTGCCGCCGAGCTCGCGCTGGTCGTCGACGAGAATCACGCGCGCGCCGGCCGTGGCCGCCGCATGCGCGGCCGCGAGCCCCGACGGGCCGCCGCCCACGACGAGCACGTCGCAGTGCGCATAACACTTGTCGTAGCGATCGGCGTCGAGCGCTTCCGGTGCCTTGCCGAGGCCGGCGGCTTCGCGGATCTTCTCTTCGTACTTCGGCCACATCTTGCGCGGCCACATGAAGGTCTTGTAGTAGAAGCCGGCCGGCAGAAAGCGCGACAGCTTCTGGTTGATCGCGTACTTGTCGTTCTCGAGCGTCGGCTCGGCGTTCACGCTCGACGCGACGAGCCCCTGGTACAACTCGATCTCGGTCGCACGCGCATTCGGCACCGTGTACGGGCCCGATTCGAGCTGCACGACCGCGTTCGGTTCCGCGACGTCAGCCGTCACGATCCCGCGCGGGCGGTGGTACTTGAAGCTGCGCGCGACGAAGTGCACGCCGTTCGCGAGCAGCGCGGACGCGAGCGTGTCGCCCTGGAAGCCCTGATACGTGCGGCCGTTGAACGTGAACGTCAACGGAATCGCGCGATTGATGCGGCCACCGGTGCCGAGGCGGTCTTTCTGGCTCATTTGCTCGTGCCCTCTTCGTGTGCGTTGCCGGCAGCGTCGCCGCCGAACTTTTCGTAGCCCTTGATATCGTAGGTCACCGTGTCGCGCGTGGCCTTGAACCAGCGGCGGCAGCCCTGCGCGTGCAGCCATTGCTCCTTGTGCAGCCCGCGCTTGTTCTCGCGCATGAACACGTATTCGCCCCATTCGCGGTCGGTCATGTTCTCGTTGTTGACGGGGCGCACGATGTCGGCTTCACCGCCGCACGAGAACTCGGATTCGGCGCGCGGCCCGCACCACGGACATTCGATCAGCAACATGTTTTCTTCTCCTCGTTCAGTGCGCGACGGCGGCTGCGCCGTGCTCGTCGATCAGGTGGCCCGTGTAGAAGCGGTCGAGCGCGAACGGCGCGTTCAGCGGATGCGGTTCGTCGCGCGCGATCGTGTGCGCGAACACCCAGCCCGAGCCGGGCGTCGCCTTGAAGCCGCCGGTGCCCCAGCCGCAGTTGAAGTAGAGGCCCTTCACGTCGGTCTTGGTGATGATCGGGCACGCGTCCGGCGACACGTCGACGATGCCGCCCCACTGGCGGTTCATCCGCACGCGCGAGAACACCGGGAACATCTCGACGATCGCCTGCAGCGTGCTTTCGATGATGTGGAAGCTGCCGCGCTGGCCGAAGCCCGTGTACTGGTCGATACCCGCGCCGATCACGAGGTCGCCCTTGTCGGACTGGCTGATGTACGCGTGCACCGCGTTCGACATGATCACCGAGTTCACCACCGGCTTGATCGGCTCGGACACCAGCGCCTGCAGCGGGTGGCTTTCGATCGGCAGGCGCACGCCGGCCATGTCGGCGAGCGTCGTCGTGTTGCCGGCCGCGACCACCGCCACCTTCTTCGCCTTGATGAAGCCCTTCACCGTATCGACGCCGACCACCGCGCCGCCTTCGCGGCGAATGCCCGTCACCTGGCAATTCTGGATGATGTCGACACCCGCGCGGTCCGCGCCGCGCGCGAAGCCCCAGGCCACCGCGTCGTGACGCGCGACACCGGCGCGGCGCTGGATCGACGCGCCGAGCACCGGATAGCGGCTGTTCAGGTTGATGGTCGGCTCGATTTCCTTGATCTGCGCAGGCGTCAGGAACTCGGCGTCGACACCGTTCAGGCGGTTCGCGTTCACGCGGCGCTCGGTGTCGCGCACGTCCTGCAGCGTGTGGGCCAGGTTCATCACGCCGCGCTGGCTGAACATCACGTTGTAGTTCAGGTCCTGCGACAGCCCTTCCCACAGCTTCATCGCCTTCTCGTACAGCGCGGCCGATTCGTCCCACAGATAGTTCGAGCGCACGATCGTCGTGTTGCGCGCGGTGTTGCCGCCGCCGATCCAGCCCTTCTCGAGGATCGCGACGTTCGTGATGCCGTGTTCCTTCGCGAGGTAGTACGCGGTCGCGAGGCCGTGGCCGCCGCCGCCGACGATCACGACGTCGTATTCCTTCTTCGGTTCCGGGCTCTTCCACTGCTTTTCCCAGTTCTCGTGATACGAGAGACCGTTGCGGAACAGGCTGAATATCGAGTAGCGGCTCATGTTGTGGTCCTTCGTTAGCATTCGATGACGTTCACGGCCAGACCGCCGCGCGACGTTTCCTTGTATTTCGTCTTCATGTCGGCGCCCGTCTCGCGCATCGTCTTGATGACCGAGTCGAGCGACACGTAGTGCTGGCCGTTGCCCTTGAGCGCCATGCGCGACGCGTTCAGCGCCTTGATCGCGCCCATCGCGTTGCGCTCGATGCACGGGATCTGCACGAGCCCGCCGACGGGGTCGCAGGTCATCCCGAGGTTGTGCTCCATGCCGATCTCGGCCGCGTTCTCGACCTGGTCGGGCGTGCCGCCCATCACCGCGGCCAGCGCGGCGGCCGCCATCGAGCACGCGACGCCCACTTCGCCCTGGCAGCCGACTTCCGCGCCTGAGATCGATGCGGTTTCCTTGTAGATGATCCCGATCGCCGCGGCCGTCATCAGGAATTCGACGATGCCGGCTTCGTTCGAGCCCGGCACGAACTTCACGTAGTAGTGCAGCACCGCGGGAATCACGCCGGCCGCGCCGTTGGTCGGCGCGGTGACGACACGGCCGCCCGCCGCGTTCTCCTCGTTGACGGCCATCGCATACAGGTTGACCCAGTCGAGCATCGACAGCGGGTCGCGCAGCGACTCTTCCGAACGCGCGCGCAGGCGGGCATTCAGCTCGGCCGCGCGGCGCTTCACGCGCATCGGGCCCGGCAGGTCGCCCTCGACCTTGCAGCCGCGCTCGACGCAGGCGGCCATCGTGCGCCAGATCGCGAGCAGCCCGGCGCGCACTTCGTCGGCGGGACGCAGCGCGCATTCGTTGCGCATCATCAGCTCGGCGATCGACAGCCCGTGCTCGCGGCACTGGCGCATCAGGTCGTCGCCGGTGCGGAACGGGTACGGCACCTCGACCGCCGCGCGCACGCCGTTCACGCGATCGCCGTCGCGGTTCACGACGAAGCCGCCGCCGACCGAGTAATACTCTTTCTCGACTAGCAGCTGGCCGTGCTCGTCGAACGCCTGGAAGCGCATCCCGTTCGGGTGCACGATGCTCGTGCCGCTCATCAGCTTGCGATAGAAGCCGATGTGTTCCTTTTCGTCGAAGTGCACCGTCTGCTTGCCGAGCAGCGACAGCGATTTCTCCGCGCGGATCGCGGCCAGCCGCGGCTCGATCAGGTCGGGATCGATCGTGTCGGGCAGGTGGCCCTCGAGGCCGAGCAGCACGGCCTTGTCGGTGCCGTGGCCCTTGCCGGTCGCGCCGAGCGAGCCGTATAGTTCGACCCGCACGCGGCGCACGAAACCGAGCAGGTTCGCGTCCTCGACGTGCGACGCGAAGCGGCACGCGGCGATCATCGGGCCGACCGTATGCGAACTGGACGGGCCGATGCCGATCTTGAACAGGTCGAACGCGCTGACGTTCATCTGGCTTCCTCTGGATGGGGACATACATCAAGTGACGTTGGGCACCAGTACATCAAAGCGTAAAATCGGCCGATAGAACAAAAACGGCATCGGCGTGGGATACCGCCGCCAAGCGCCGCGCCGGCAGGCCGGAAAGTGCGTTTTGGCGATGGTTCGCGACGGAAAACCACAAGTCGGGACGGAGCCGATCGGCGACGCTGGCTGCATCCGCGTCGCCCGGCCGTGCCCGACTGCCGTACCCGCGTTACCCGTATCGACAGACTGAGTGAGACCGCCTGCCCGGCGTGAAGAGATTGGCCGCGATGACACCTGACGTACCCGCTTCCCCCCTCGCAGAACCCGCACCGCGACGCATCCGCTTCGGCATCGTGCTGCTGCCGAACTTCACGCTGACGGCTTTCTCGGGCTTCGTCGACATGCTCCGGCTGTCGGCGGACGACGGCGACTACAGCAAGCCCGTGCGCTGCGCGTGGAGCGTGATCGGCGAGACGCTCGCGCCGGTGCGCGCGAGCTGCGGGATCCAGATCACGCCATGGGAAACCTTCGACGCGGCCGAGCCGTTCGACTACGTGGTGGTGGTCGGCGGGCTGCTGCATTCGGGGCCGCAGGCGGGCCCCGAGACGCTCGACTTCATCCGCCGCGCGGCGGCCGGCGGCGCAACGGTCGTCGGGATCTGCACCGGCGTGTTCACGCTGATGCGCGCAGGCGTGCTCGACGGCTATCGCACCTGCGTGAGCTGGTTCCATTACTGGGATTTCATCGAGCGCTTTCCGGCCGCCGATCCCGACCTGCTGATCGCCGACCGGCTGTTCGTGATCGACCGGCGCCGCATCACCTGTTCGGGCGGCCGCGCGTCGATCGACGTCGCCGCCGCGATCCTGCTGCGCCATTTCGATCACGCGACCGTGCAGAAGGCGCTGCGCATCCTGCTGGTCGGCGAGATGCAGAAAGGAAACGCCCCGCAGCCGCATCCGCCGGGCCTCGAGCCGGCGACGCACCCGAAGGTCAAGCGCGCGATTCTCCTGATGGAACAGCATGTCGGGCGGGCGCTGTCGCTCGACGAGCTCGCGAACAAGCTCGACCTGTCGACGCGGCAGCTCGAGCGGCTGTTCAAGGCCGAAACGGGCAAGAGCCCGCAGGCATTCGCGAAACAGGTGCGGCTGCGCACGGCCGCGTGGCTGCTGACCAGTTCCGACCGCACGGTGGCCGATATCGCGTCGAGCTGCGGGTTCGCCGATGCGTCGCACCTCGGACGCGAGTTCCGCAAGCAGTTCGGCGTGCCGCCGGCGACTTATCGGGAGCGCGGCGGCGAAGTGGCGGAAGCCGGCGCGACGGCAGATGCGACGGACGACTCCGTCGAGGACATCGCCGACTGACGGCCGACGCACCCGCACGGCTCTTTCCCGCCCGGCTGCCCCACCGCAAAGCGATAGTCGATCGCACCGATTTCCCTTCAAATGGAACCGGTTTCAATTGATTTGACCGACGTTGCCCTCCGTTAATCGAGGGTTATCCCGGATGCTTCGTCGCGCTCAAATTTGTATGATGACCACATAACCTTACAAACCAGAGCGCCATGTTCGAGAAAATTCCCGCCCGCGCGATGAGCGACCATGTCGCGCAGCAACTGCTCAAGCAAATCGAAGTCGGCAGCTTCTCGGCCACCGGCAAGCTGCCGACGGAGGCCGTGCTCGCGCAGGAATTCGGCGTGAGCCGTACCGTGATCCGCGAGGCGATCTCGCGGCTGAAGAACGAAGGCGTGGTCGAGCCGCGCCAGGGCAGCGGCGTGTACGTGAACCAGCACGGCGCGATCCGGCCGCTGCGGATCGACTATGCGGAAGCGGTCGAGGCCACCTCGCTGCCGCACCTGCTCGCGGTGCGCCGTGCGATCGAAGCCGAGGTCGCGGCCGAAGCGGCCCTGCACCACACCGACGAGGACATGGCCGACATCGACGATGCGCTGCGCAAGATCGACGAGGCCGTGGCCGAAGGGCGCGACGGCGTCGCGGAAGACGTCGCGTTCCACCGCACGATCGCGGCCGTCACCGGCAACCCGTATTTCCTGAAGACGCTGCAGTTTCTGAACCAGTACCTCGAAGCCGGCGTGAAGGTCACGCGGCGCAACGAAGCAACGCGCGAGGACTTCTCGCGCCAGGTGCGCGACGAACACGCGGCGATCGCCGACGCGATCCGCGCGCGCGACCCGATGGCCGCGCGCAACGCGGCACGCACGCACATGTACAACGCCGCCCGCCGTCTCGCGGAAGCCGGCATCTGCTGAAGCCGGCGGCCGCGGCCGTTACCGGCGCCGCCGCTGTCACGAACCTCTCCCGAATCGATCAAGGTTGACCATGTCACGAAATGTTGGAGTCATCGGCCTCGGCGCGATGGGCCTCGGCGTCGCCCGCTCGCTGCTGCGCGCCGGCCTGCGCGTGCACGCATGCGACGTACGCGACACCGTGCTGCAGGCATTCGCGGCCGAAGGCGGCGTCGCCTGCGCGACGCCGGCCGAACTCGGCGCGTTGTGCGACGTCGTCGTCACGCTCGTCGTGAATGCTGCTCAAACCGAAACGGTGCTGTTCGGCGAGCACGGCGCGGTCGCGGCGATGAAGCCGGGCAGCGTCGTGATCGCCAGCGCGACCGTCGCGCCGGAATTCGCGGTGGCGCTCGGCGCACGCATCGAGGCCGCCGGCCTGCAGATGCTCGATGCGCCCGTGTCCGGCGGCGCCGCGCGCGCGGCCTCCGGCGAGATGACGATGATGACGTCGGGCCCGGCCGCCGCATACGCGGGCTGCGAGGACGTGCTCGCCGCGATCGCCGGCAAGGTCTATCGCCTCGGCGATGCGCACGGCATCGGCTCGAAGGTGAAGATCATCAACCAGTTGCTGGCCGGCGTGCATATCGCCGCGGCGGCCGAGGCGATGGCGCTGGGCCTGCGCGAAGGCGTCGATGCCGACGCGCTGTACGACGTGATCACGCACAGCGCCGGCAATTCGTGGATGTTCGAGAACCGCGTGCCGCACATCCTGAACGGCGACTACACGCCGCTGTCGGCCGTCGACATCTTCGTGAAGGATCTCGGCCTCGTGCTCGATACCGCGCGCCGCAGCAAGTTCCCGCTGCCGCTGTCGGCCACCGCGCACCAGATGTTCATGAGCGCGTCGAGCGCCGGCCACGGCGGCGAGGACGATTCCGCCGTGATCAAGACTTTCCCCGGCATCACGCTGCCGCCCGCCCGCTGATTCGAACGACGTACCCGCCATGACCGCTCCCGTTTCCCGTCCCCTGCTCGGCTGCATCGCCGACGATTTCACCGGCGCGACCGATCTCGCGAACATGCTCGTCAAAAGCGGCATGCGCACCGTGCAGACGATCGGCGTGCCCGCCGACGGCACCGCAGTCGACACGCTGATCGATGCGGACGCGATCGTCGTCGCACTGAAGTCGCGCACGATCCCCGCGGCCGACGCCGTCGCGCAATCGCTCGCCGCCTACGCATGGCTGCGCGAGCAAGGCTGCCGGCAATTCTTCTTCAAGTACTGCTCGACGTTCGATTCGACCGACGCGGGCAACATCGGGCCCGTCGCCGATGCGCTGCTCGATGCGGCCGGCGGCGGCTTCACGATCGCATGCCCGGCGTTCCCCGAGAACGGCCGCACGATCTATCGCGGCCACCTGTTCGTCGGCGACGTGCTGCTGAACGAATCGGGCATGGAAAACCATCCGCTCACGCCGATGAAGGACGCGAACCTCGTGCGCGTGCTGCAGCGGCAAACGAAGTCGCCCGTCGGCCTGATCCGCTACGACACGATCGCGCTGGGCGCGGCCGCCGTGCGCACGCGGATCGACCAGTTGCGTGCGGAAGGCGCACGATTCGCGATCGCCGACGCGCTGTCGGACCGCGACCTCTACGTGCTCGGCGAAGCCTGCGCGGGCCTGCCGCTCGTCACCGGCGGCTCGGGCATCGCGCTCGGCCTGCCCGCGAATTTCTGCCGCGCGGAGCAGCTGCCCGAGCGCGACAACGCGGCGTCGCTGCCGCGTATCGACGGCCTGTCGGCGGTGCTCGCCGGCAGTGCATCGAAGGCCACCAACGCGCAGGTCGCCGCATGGCGCGCCACGCGGCCGAGCTTCCGCATCGATCCGCTCGCGGCATCGCGCGGCGAACCCGTCGTCGACCAGGCACTCGCGTTCGCGCGCACGCACCTGCCGCAGCCCGTGCTGATCTACGCGACCGCGACGCCTGACGAAGTGAAGGCCGTACAACAAGCACTCGGCGTCGACGCGGCCGGCCATCTCGTCGAAGCCACGCTCGCGGCGATCGCGCGCGGGCTGCGCGATCTCGGCGTGCGCAAGTTCGTCGTCGCCGGCGGCGAGACGTCCGGCGCGGTCGTGCAGGCGCTCGACGTGAAGTCGCTGCAGATCGGCGCGCAGATCGATCCGGGCGTACCGGCGACGGCCACCATCGACGCGGCGCCGCTCGGCCTCGCGCTGAAGTCCGGCAACTTCGGCACCACGGACTTTTTCGACAAGGCGCTGCGCGCGCTGGACGGAGCCGCACGATGAGCGACGAAGCGAAACTGCGCGAGGAGATCTGCGTCGTCGGCGCCAGCCTGTACGCGCGCGGCCACGCGATCGGGAGCGCCGGCAACATCAGCGCGCGGCTGCCCGACGGCTGGCTGATCACGCCGACCGACGCGTGCCTCGGCCGGCTCGACCCGAACGACATCGCGAAGGTCGGCCTCGACGGCCAGCCCGTATCGGGCGGCAAGCCGTCGAAGACGCTCGCGCTGCATCGCGGCATCTACGCGCGCAATGCCGAAGCGAACGGCGTCGTCCACACCCATTCGACGCACCTCGTCGCGCTGACGCTCGCGGGCGTATGGCGCGACACCGACGTGCTGCCCCCGATCACGCCGTACTACGTGATGAAGGTCGGCCACATTCCGCTGATCCGCTACCGCCGCCCCGGCGATCCGGGCGTCGCCGCGGAAGTCGCGGCGCTCGCCGACCAGGTGCGCGGCGTGCTGCTCGACCGCCTCGGCCCGGTGATGTGGGGGCCATCGGTGTCGCACGCGTCGTATGCACTTGAAGAACTCGAGGAAACGGCGCGGCTGTGGCTGATGACGAACCCGAAACCCGAACCGCTCGACGAGGCCGCGCTCGACGAATTGCGCGCCAGCTTCGGCGCGCGCTGGTAGCGACGTACCCCGCAACGATTCCCATGCCCGCCGTGTGCGCGGGCCCTTCCGTCAGCACACACAATGATCCGGCGGCGTACACGCCGCCGGCACACAACATCCTGGAGACGACGATGACTGCTCTCGACGCGGCCGCTGGCCGCTCGCCCGCCGCGCCCGCCCATGCCGCGGAACTCGACCGCACCTACAAGAAAGTGTTCTGGCGCATCGTGCCGTTCCTGATGCTCTGCTACGTGGTCGCGTATCTCGACCGCGTGAACGTCGGCTTCGCGAAGCTGCAGATGTCGCAGGATCTCGCGTTCAGCGAAACCGTGTTCGGTCTCGGCGCCGGCATCTTCTTCCTTGGCTATTTTCTGTTCGAACTGCCAAGCAACATGCTGATGCACCGCATCGGCGCACGCATCTGGATCGCGCGGATCATGATCACGTGGGGCCTGCTTTCCGGGCTGTTCGCATTCGTGCAGACGCCGACGCAGTTCTACGTGCTGCGCTTCCTGCTCGGCCTCGCGGAAGCCGGCTTCTATCCCGGCGTGATCCTGTATCTCACGTACTGGTTCCCGTCGCATCGCCGCGCGAAGATCATCGCGGTGTTCATGTCCGCGATTCCCGTGTCGGGCATCTTCGGCAACCCGCTGTCGGGCTGGATCATGGAGCGCTTCCACGGCGGCTCGGGTTTCCACGGCTGGCAATGGATGTTCATGATCGAAGCCGTGCCGGCCGTGCTCGTCGGCATCGCGACCATCTTGTATCTCGACAACAGCATCCGCGGCGCGAAGTGGCTCGACGAACGCGAGAAACAGCTGCTGGAGGACGAGATCGCCGCGCAGCCGCAGGAACAGCAGCAGCACGGCCACTCGCTGAAGGCCGTGTTCGCCGACCCGCGCATGTGGTGGATGTCGCTGATCTACTTCGCGTTCGTCACGGGCCAGTACGGCCTCACGTTCTGGATGCCGACGCTCGTGAAGTCGACCGGCATCACCGATACGCTGCAGATCGGCCTGCTGTCCGCGATCCCGTTCCTCGTCGCGATCGTCGTGATGAACCTGTTCGGCCACAGCGCGGACAAGCGCCGCGAACGCCGCTGGCACCTGATCGTGCCCGCGCTGATGGGCGCGGTCGGGTTTGCGGTCGCCGCGTCGTACTCGCACAATACGGCGGTGTCGATCGTGTTCCTGTCGCTCGCGGCGGGCGGCGTACTGACCTGCGCACCGCTGTTCTGGTCGCTGCCGACCGCGTTCCTCGCGGGCTCCGCGGCCGCCGCCGGCATCGCGATCATCAACTCGGTCGGCAACCTCGCCGGGTTCGCGAGCCCGTACGTGATCGGCTACCTGAAGGACGTCACGCACAGCACGGCGTCCGGCATGTATGTGCTGGCCGCGATGCTCGTGATCGGCGCGATCGCCGTGTGGCTCACGCCCGCGAAACTCGTGAACCGCTGAACCGCCGAGTTGCCATTCGATGCGGGGCGGCACATGCCCCGCCCCATTCATTCACAGGACCCGCTGCCATGCCACGCTTCGCCGCCAACCTCTCGATGATGTACACCGAGCACGCGTTCCTCGAACGCTTCGCCGCTGCCGCCTACGACGGTTTCAAGGCCGTCGAGTACCTGTTCCCGTACGACTTCGCCGCCGAGGACATCCGCGCGCGCCTCGACGCGCACCACCTCGAACAGGCGCTGTTCAACGCGCCGCCCGGCGACTGGGCCGCGGGCGAACGCGGCACCGCATCGCTGCCGGGCCGCGAGGACGAGTTCCGGCGCGGCATCGACCAGGCGCTCGACTATGCACGCGTGCTCGGCAACCGGAAGCTGCACGTGATGGCCGGGATGGTGCCGCCGGGCGCCGACCGTGCGCGCCATCGCGACACCTACCTGTCGAACCTGCGCCATGCCGCGCAGGCCGCTGCCGCGCACGGCATCACGATCCTGATCGAGCCGATCAACCAGCGCGACATGCCCGGCTATTTCCTGAGCCGCCAGGACGACGCGCAGGCGATCCGCGCGGAAGTCGGCGCGCCGAACCTGAAGGTGCAGTTCGACTGCTACCACTGCCAGATCGTCGAAGGCGATCTCGCGACGAAGCTCCGGCGCGATTTCGCGGGCATCGGCCATATCCAGATCGCGGGCGTACCCGACCGCCACGAGCCGGATCTCGGCGAACTCAACTACCCGTATCTGTTCGAGCTGATCGACACGCTCGGCTACGACGGCTGGATCGGTTGCGAGTACCGCCCGAAGGCCGGCACGTCGGAAGGGCTCGGCTGGCTCAGGGCCTGTTCCCGCTAATTCACGCATTCCTCGGAAGGTAACGAACATGAAAGTACTGATCACCGGCGGCGCCGGCTTTCTCGGCCAGCGTCTGGCGCGCAAGCTGCTCGAGCGCGGCGAACTGAGCGGCCCCGACGGCCGCAGCGAGAAGATCGACGAGCTGGTGCTGCTCGACGTCGTCGAAGGCAGCGATTTCGGCGATGCGCGCGTGACGTCGATCGTCGGCGACATCGCCGATCGCGCGGTGCTCGAACGCGCGATCGACACGCAAACCGGCGCGATCTTCCACCTCGCGGCAATCGTCAGCGGGCAGGCCGAGGCCGATTTCGATCTCGGCATGCGGATCAACCTCGACGCGTCGCGCGCGCTGCTCGAAGTGTGCCGCGCCCGTGGCCACCGGCCGCGCGTCGTGTTCACGAGCTCGGTCGCGGTGTATGGCGGCACGCTCCCCGACGTCGTGCAGGACGACACGGCACTGAACCCGCAATCGTCCTACGGCGCGGAGAAGGCGATCGCCGAGCTGCTGCTGTGCGACTACGCGCGGCGCGGTTTCGTCGACGGCCGCGTGCTGCGGCTGCCGACGATCAGCGTGCGGCCGGGCCGCCCGAACGCGGCCGCATCGTCGTTCGCGAGCGGCATCATCCGCGAGCCGCTGAACGGCGAGGAAAGCGTGTGCCCGGTGCCGGGTTCGACGCGGCTGTGGCTGCTGTCGCCGCGCGGCGCGATCGATGCGCTCGTCGCGGGCTGCGAAATCGACAGCGCGAAGCTCGGCAACAAACGCGTGATCAATTTGCCCGGCCTGTCGGTATCGGTCGACGAAATGATCGCGGCGCTGCGCGAAGTCGCGGGCGACGAAGTCGTGAAGCTGATCCGCCATGTGCCCGACGAGCGCGTCGAGAAGATCGTCGGCAGCTGGCCGGGCCGCTGGGATACGTCGCGCGCGGAAGCCCTCGGATTGAAGGGCGACACGTCGTTCGCGGACGTGATCCGCAGCCATCTCGCCGACGAACGGCGCTGATTCCCGCGCCGCCGGCCGCGCGGGCACGGGCTGCGCGGCCGCATCAATGCGGCCGCGCGGATTCGCCAATGGGCAACGACGCGCGTTTCGTTCCGCCCGGCCGGTTCGCCGAACCGGCCGCCCACTGCCACGCGAGCAGGCCCGGCAGATAGAACAGCAGGTCGCGCACGCGGCGGGCGCCGGCCAGGGCGAGACACGTCGGCGGATCGAACCCGAGGAGCCCGCCGATCAGCACGAAGCCGCCCTCCTGCACGCCGAGGCCGCCCGGCATCAGGAACGCGATACTGCTCACGAGCTGGATCAGCGCCTCGATCGCGAGCGCCTGCGCGAAGGTCGGCTCCGCGCCGAGAAAGACCAGCGCGAGCCAGATTTCCAGCGCGTAACCCACGAACTGCAGGGTTTGCCAGATCGCGAGGTAGCGCACGACGATGCCGGTCTTTCTCCAGATCATCCGGATCGACTGATCGGTACGCGCCGATTCGCCGACGAGCGCCACCACCTTCCCGCTCGTGACGCGGTTCAGCACGCGCATCGCGCGCTCGAACGGCCGCGCATGCTGCACCAGCGCGAACAGCAGCAGCACCGGCACCAGCGCGGCCATGCCGATCGCGAGGTTCCCGGCCACCCGGGCGGCATCGGACGAGACGTGCCCGAGCACGTAGCCGATCGCGACCAGCGCGAACACCAGCTGGCTGATCAGCGTCAGCTGCATGTCGGCGACGAGGCTGGCCACGGCCGTCGCCGGCCGCACGCCCGCCTGTCGCAGCATGCCGAACGACACGATCTCGCCGCCGATCCGCGCGACCGGCAGCAGCCCGTTGATCGACTCGCGAATCCACACGAGTTTCAGCATCGTCGCGAACGACGGCCGGCGCGGGCCGCGGATCAGCATCCGCCAGTCCCACGCATTCGCGAGCATCGGCAGGAGGTGGGCCAGCGCCGCGAGCAGCAATCCGGCGCCGGCAATCTGCAGGCGATGCAGGATGTCCAGCGGATGCTCGCGCCAGATCAGCCATACGGCGAGCGCCAGCCCGCCCAGCGCCGCGGCCTGCCCCGCGCGCCGAAGCCGCGCGTCGCTGCGCGCGACGTTCCGGGCGGTGTCGCCGCCGGGGTTCGTCTGCGTCGTCATGATTCGCTCGCCGCCGACAACAGCCCTTCCCGGTTCACGCGAAAGCGCGTGCCGCGCCACACGACATGCGACGAGAAGAAGCTCGACACGAACACGAAGAACTGCAGGAGATCGACGAACGGCAGCCAGATTGCGCCGCGCAGCCCCGCGCCGGTCGCACGGCTCGTTCTCAGCATCAGCAGCACCCGCGCGGCGAGCGCCGCGACCGCCAGCGCGCACGCGGCGGCCGTGCCGCCCGAGAACAGCAGCGCCAGCAGCGCGAGCGGCACCGGGTGCATCAGCACCGAGCCCGCATGACCGAGCCGGTCCGCCGCGCGAATCGTGCAGCTCCAGCGCAACTCGTGGGCGTACAGCCTCGAGAGCGTCTCCTCGACGCACGCATGCCCGACGACGAACGGCGGAATGACGACCTGCGCGCCCGCCTGCCGCACCGCTTCGCCCAGCGCGTGATCCTCGGCCAGGTGATGCGCGAATCGCGCGAGGCCGCCGATACGTTCGAGCGTCGCGCGCGTGATCGCAATCGTCTGGCCAAAGCACGGCCGCGCACGCCCGATGAAGAGCCCGGTGATCACGCCCGGCAGGAAATGGTAGTTCGTCATCGCGACGGCGATCCCGGGCCAGAAACCCGGCGATGCGACACCGCGGTACACGCTCGTCACGATGCCGACATCCGGCTGCTGCAGCGCGCCGACGACCGCGCGCAGATAATCGCGCTCGACCAGCACGTCGCTGTCGGCGAGGCACAGCACCGAATACTCCGCGTGTTCGAGCATGTTCACGAGATTGCCGATCTTGCGGTTCGGCCCGTACAGCCGCGCATCGGCGACGACCTTGATGTTCGCGTCAGGGTAGCGTGCGCGCAGCGTCTCGACGGCCGCGAGTGCCGCGTCGCCTGCATCGTGCACGCCGAACAGGTGCTGGACCGGGCCCGGGTAATCCTGCACGAAGAAGCTTTCGAGATGCTGTACGAGCTGCCACTCGTCGCCGTGCAGCGGCTTCGCGACGGTGACACCCGGATACTCGCGCGGCTGCGCCGCCGGCCTCGAAAAGAACCGCCCGACCAGCACGCTGGCCACGACCGTATACGCAATACCCAGCAATACGCCCAGCCCGCAGACGATCGACATCGCGCCGGCCAGCGCGTGCAGCACATGCAGCAACACCATGCGATTCCCCAGTGGTGGCCCGGCGGGACCGTGGTGCATCGGGGCGGGCACGCGCGAAGGCGGGCTCACCCGTGTGCGTAGCGGAACCGATTTCCGTTGAGCCGGATATGAAGGATGACCAGCCGACGGTACGCGCAATCGGATGACACTGCTACCGTGTGACGATCGATTCCGGTCACGTGTACGAATCCGCAATCCAGCGCCGCCCTGAACGCCGCGCGGGCAAGCTTGCGGACCGAAAGGATCGCGGTGACGATCGCGACGACGGTCCACACGCGAAACGTCATCGTCGTGAAAAATGCCTCGGGTACACGCAGCGCCAGCCATGAAACCAGCACGAAGCACTGAACGAACATGCCGGCCAGCGCGGCGATCAGCAGGTAGGCGCGCCATCGCTCGATCGTTGAGGGGGCCATGAGGAGTGAATCTCCCGTACGGGCGACTCGCGTCGACCGGACATCGATCGGCAAGGTCGCGGATTGACGGGCAAGCCTGACAGGCGTGACCCGGTTCGGGATCAGGGGCAGCGGAAAATCCCCCCTGGAAGCGGTGTGGCCGATGGTAGCGGGATTGCCGCCGCCGAACCTTAAGCGTTCTTCAGAATCGGAAGAAGTTTGATCCAGCACAATTACAATCCGTTGCACGGCAGGCGCGGCGCGCTCGTACAATCGCAGGCATCCCGCCCCCGAATCGACCATGCGACTCCTCCTTGTTGAAGACGACGACCTGATCGGCAGCGGTCTCGAGATCAGCCTGACCCAGGCCGGCTATCACGTGGACTGGTTGCGCGACGGTCACGCAGCGGCAGCCGCGCTCGCGACCACGCGCTTCGCGCTCGTCGTGCTCGATCTCGGCCTGCCCGGGAAATCGGGCACCGAGCTGCTGCGCGCGTTGCGCGATGCGGGCGATACCGTCCCCGTGCTGGTCCTGACCGCGCGCGGCACCGTGGCCGACCGCGTCCGCGGCCTCGACGACGGTGCCGACGACTATCTCGCGAAACCGTTCGAACTGACCGAAGTGCTCGCCCGCTGCCGCGCGCTCGTGCGCCGCTCGCAAGGCCGCGCCGGCGACGAGATCGTGTGGCGCGACATCACGATCGACCTGACCGCCCACACGGTGACACGCGATGCGTCGCGCATCGCGCTCACGTCGCGCGAGTGGGCCATCCTGGTCCAGCTCGTCAGCCACCCGGGCGCGCCGCAGTCGCGCTCGCGCCTCGAGGACACCCTGTACGGCTGGCAGGAAGGTATCGAAAGCAATGCGATCGAGGTGCATGTGTCGAACCTGCGCAAGAAGCTCGGCGCGGAACTGATCCGCACCGTTCGAGGCGTCGGCTACGTCGTCGATCTCGCATGACGTCCCGCTCGATACGGCGCCGCGTTTCGTCGATGGCGCTCGGCTGCGTGACGGTCGTGTGGCTCGTCGCCGTGTTCGGCAGCTTCCGGTATGCGACGCGCGAGATCGGCGAATGGGAAGACGCCCGCCTCGTCGAATATGCGTCGCTGCTGGTCAATCTCTCGCCTGCCGACCTCGACCGCCTCGCCCGTGTGCCGCCGGACGCGCGTGTCGAACTGGATCGCCGCGGCTCGAAACCCGGCCCCGAAACCGACGGCGATCGCCTTCCGCGCGACGTGCTGTTCGAGGTGCGCGACGCACGGGGCCAGGTCGTCGCGTCGAGCCTCCCGGCCGGCGCTGCCGGCCTGCCCGACGCGCACGACCCGCGCGGTGTTCCTGAAACGATCGTCATCCGCGGCGCGTCATGGCGTACGCACACGCTGCGCGACGACGCGTCGGGACGCCGGATCCGCGTGATGGAAATCGCGAACACGCGCAGCGACCTGGCGACCGGCACCGCGCGCGGCATCGTCCTGCCGTTGATCGTCGCGCTCCCGGTGCTGGCGCTGCTCCTCTGGTACCTGATCGGACGCGGTCTCGCGCCGCTGAAGACGCTGTCGACGCTGATCGGCGCGCGCGACGCGCGATCGCTCGAACCGCTCGGCATCGCCGCCGTGCCGGACGAAGTGCGCCCGCTGGTCGACGCGATCGACCGCCTGCTGGCCCGGCTGCGGCAATCGATCGTGCGCGAGCGCGCGTTCACGTCCGACGCCGCGCACGAGCTCAAGACACCGCTCGCCGCGATCAAGGTCCAGGCCCAGGTAGCCATCGCGACCGACGATCCGGCACTCCAACGGCTCGCGATGCAGCGGGTCGTTCAAGGCGTCGATCGCAGTGCGCGTCTCGCCGAGCAGTTGCTGCTGCTCGCGCGGCTCGACGAATACGAACGCATTCCGACACGCGCGGTCGCCGTTCGCGAACTCGTCGAAGCCGCCCTCGACCGCCATCTCGCGAAGGCGTCGGACAAAGCCATCGACCTCGTGGCCGGCCCCGTCTCCGAGCGCGCGATCGACGCCGATCCGATCCTGATCGGCATCCTGCTCGACAACCTCGTCGACAACGCCGTGAAGTACGGCCGCCCGGGCGGCCGCATCGAGCTCGGCGTGCGCGACGACGGCGCACTGCAATGCATCGTCGTTCGCGACGACGGGCCCGGTGTCGCCCCCGGCGAGCACGAGCGGCTCGGCGACCGCTTCTATCGCGGCAGCGGCGCGCAGTCGCCCGGCAGCGGGCTCGGGTTGTCGATCGTCACGCGCATCGCGCAATACCTGGGCGGCACCGTGCAGTTCGGGCCCGGCATCGGCGGCCAGGGCCTCGGTGTCGCGGTTGCACTGCCGTCGGCCGGCGCGGGCGAAGCGACGCCGGCAGGCTCACCCGACGACCGATCGCCGCGTGAGATGCCGCATGCTTAACGTTTCGTTAAGCATGCGGTCGTAGAATCCCTCCGTCCGATACTGTCCCCGCCGTACGCAGGAGTCTCCATGTCCACACCCGCCCGATATGACAGCGTTGCGCGTTTTCTTCACTGGCTGATCGTCGCGCTGATCGCCGCGCAATATGCGATCGGCTGGACGATGCCCGACGTGCATCGCGATACGCAGCCCGTCGGCCTGATCGCCGCGCACCTGATCGTGGGCACCGCACTGCTCGCCGCGATGGCCTGCCGCGTGCTGTGGCGCGCGACGCATCGCCCGCCGGCGAACGACCTGTCTCCTGCAATGCGTGCGCTGTCGGGCGTCACGCATTTCGCGCTCTACGCGCTGCTGATCGCCGTGCCGCTGCTCGGCTGGATCAACGCATCGTCGCGCGCGTGGGGCGTGACGCTGCTCGGGATCTTGCCGCTGCCCGCGCTGTCGGCGGCCGGTTCCGGATTCGGCCACGCGATGGGCGACGTGCACGGCATCCTCGCCTGGGTGCTGTTCGCCGGCATTTGCCTGCACGTGGCAGCGGCGCTGGCGCACCGCTTCGTGCTGCGCGACCAGGTCCTGCAGCGCATGATGCCCTGGTGATCGCGCGATCGGCAGCGCGGCATGGCTGGGCGCGCATGAACCGGCCTGCCGCCAGGGCCGCACGCGTCGTCGCCTCGGCTCATCGCGCGACCGGCCGGCCTGACCATCGCGCGCCGCCGGCCAGATGATCGCGACGCCGAGCGAAGCGGCGCGCGATCACGGGCACGGCGGCCGGCGCCCTTCCACCGCGTCGGGCGGCACGAACAGCTGCCGGACGGCCGTGCCGCGAACACGACGGCCTGAAGTCGCACAAGACCATATCGACACCTAGTTGCTGTTCTGCGCCGGCATACCGGCCGCCGGTGCGTGCGCGGCGGCAGCCGCCATCCGGGCCCGGTCCTGTTCTGCAAGCCTCGCTTGCGCCGCCTGGATGTCCGCCGGATACTCGCCGTCGTCCCCTTTCGCCGGGTCGTACCCGGCTGCTTCCAGGCGCATCAATTCGTCGCGAACCTGCGCGCGCGTCAGCGGCGCGGCCGATTGCGCGAAGGCCGACTGACCGACGATCGCCGCGATCATCGTCAGTACTGCGATATATGCTTTCATCATGAACTCCTTTCATGTTCCATATCGATCAACCTGGGTGAATGCCTGCCCTGCGAACGCAGGCGGCTGCGTCAGCTGCCGAAATAGATCGTGCAGAAACTCGCCGGGCCGACGCATGCGGCAGAATGCTGGCGCGTCGCCATCGTCGCCGGCTTGCCCGAATCGGACGACGCGACCGGCTCGCTGCCGACTGCCGTGCCGGCCTGGCGCTGCGGCATCCGTTCGACCTGCTGCCGGAACAGCGGGCTCACGTCCGGATACGACGTATCGGTCACGAAGCGCAGCCCCTGGTTCTCGGCGTCGATCAGTTGCTGCCTGACCTGCGCGCGCGTCAGTGCCTGCGCCGATGCGGGCGCCGCGACACCCGCGAAAGAAATCGCCGCCACGGCGGCGGCCACCAGCCAATGCTTGTTCATGTTCCACTCCTCGAGAAGTCAACGAGACGACGTGCTACACCCGTATGACGACGGAGCGTGTGCATTTATTCCCGCATGTCGCGGCCCGGATCACGCGGCTTCCGCGGCTCCGGGGGCGCGTGGAACGAACCTTCATGAATCTGTCATTCTTTCGTCAGCCGGCGTAACCTGACGTAACGCAGCGCCCGCCCCGCTTCGGGCAGACTGACGTCACCCTTTTCGGATCGCGCCTCGATCGACCATGTCCGTCGCTTACGACTATGCAGCCGGCCTGCTGCGCACGCTGTACGATCGCCATATCGACGGCGGCGCGGTGCTCGATACGGCCGCGTTTCCCGATGCCGGGCGTTTCGTCCGTGCGTGGCCCGCCATCCAGGCAGAGGCATTCGCCGTCGCGCGCGACATGGCGCGCATCCCGCGCTTCCACGAGATCATGCGCGAGCAGTACGACATCTCGGCCAACGATGCACGCGACTGGCGGATGTTCATCATGCAGGCGTACGGCCAGCCGTTCCCGCGCAACCTGTCGCGCTGCCCGACCGTCGCGTCGATCGTCGCGACGTCGCCGGACGTGCTGTCCGCATCGCTGTCGTTCCTCGCGCCCGGCAAGCACATTCCACCGCATCGCGGGCCGTTTCGCGGCATCCTGCGCGGCTATCTCGTGCTGTCGATGCCGAAGCGCGCGGACGGCGCGCCGGCCGCCGTGCTGAAGGTGGACGGCCACGAATACCGGCTCGACGAAGGCCGCTTCCTGCTGTGGGACGATACGTTCATGCACGAGGTGTGGAACGACAGCGACGCGGTGCGGATCGTGCTGCTGCTCGATATCCGCCGACGCGGGATGCCGCGCCTGCTCACGTGGCTGTCGAATGCGGTGATCGGCATCGTGCGGCTCGGGATCAGGATACGCGGGCGATCGATTCCGGTTTAGCGCGGGCGGCGGGCACTCTCCGGGCGCTTCGTTTCGACTGCCCTCTCTGATGTCGAAAGGGCGTCCGGCCCGCCCCGGATGCAGGCGAAATCATCAGGACACCTTTCCGAAATCATCCGGCAACGCATGGATGCCGCGCTTCGCGACGCACGGAACAGGCGGCGCGATCTGCCGAACGTTCACCAGTTCCCGGCACACGTATCCGGCACACCATTGCTTGCCTTGCGAGCGGGCTTCATCGGGCGTCCAGTCGTCCACCCCCATGACATCAACCATCGCGAGCGCGATACCGTCGGGATCCTCCTGCCCGTCCTGTCGCAGGAAGATCGTGTTCTGCACCAGCACGAGATCGCGCAACGGCATGGCCGGCGGCGCCCACGAGCGGATCTCCACGCGCTTGCGGCCCGCGACGATATCGTCGACGGCCGGTTTGACGATCGACAGCGCGGATCGCGGTATGGCGGGAATGTCCTTCATCGGCAAGTGGAGAGCGTGCGACCGTCGCGCGGCATGGCGGCCGAATCCGGCCTGCGATGGCAGCCCGGGCGGGATTGTTGCCGATCCGCGTGATCGCGTCGACCGCGACGGATCGACACGCCGGCGCAAGGCGACTACGAGACGTCGTCTTTGCGCCCCCGACGGATCGCCTAAACTAAAGACCGTCCCTTCCGCGCGGCTCCTGCCGGCCACCGCCATGGCGCACCTCTTCTTCGCCGCCTCGATCCAGCGGCACATCGAAACGCCCGAGCGCGAAATCGACGCCCGCACGGTCGGCGAAGCATTCGACACCGTTTTCGGCGAGCAGCCGCGACTGCGCGGCTACATCCTCGACGACCAGGGCGCGCTGCGCAAACACCTGTCGGTATTCATCGACGGCCAGCCGATACGCGACCGTCAGCGCCTGTCCGACGTGCTCGGCGACGCGAGCCGGGTCTATGTCGTACAGGCGCTGACGGGCGGATAAAGGGACGGATATATCGGGCCGGACCCGGTGCGAGAACGCCCGGACGGCCCCTCAGGAGACATCGCATATGAACGATCGACTGCTCGTCGGCACCCGCAAGGGCCTGTTCATCCTGCAGCCCGACTGCCACGGCGGCTGGACGCCCGGCGAACCGCATTTCATCGGCGAGCCCGTCAGCATGGTGCTCGCCGACCCGCGCGACGGCACGCTGTATGCGGCGCTCAACCTCGGCCATTTCGGCGTGAAACTGCATCGCCAGCGAGCCGGCGCCACCGGCTGGGAAGAATGCGCGGTCCCCGTCTACCCGCCGCAACCGGCCGACGCGGCGCCCGCCGGCGCCCGTGCGCATGCCGGCACCGGCGATGCGGACGACGAGCCGCCCGGCACGCCGCAGCCGCCGTGGACGCTTCAGCAAATCTGGTCGCTCGAAGCCGGCGGCGCCGACGAGCCGGGCGTGCTGTGGGCCGGCACGATCCCCGGCGGGCTGTTTCGCTCCGACGACCACGGCGATTCGTGGGTGCTCAACCGCGCGCTGTGGGATCGCCCCGAACGCGCTGAATGGGGCGGCGGCGGGTACGACGCGCCGGGCATCCATTCGGTGATGGTCGATCCGCGCGACAGCCGGCACGTGACGGTCGGCATCTCGTGCGGCGGCGTCTGGCAAACCGCCGACGGCGGCACGACCTGGCGTGTGACCGCGGAAGGCATGGAAGCCGACTACATGCCGCCCGAGCGACGCGGCGAACCCAACGCGCAGGACCCGCACCGCGTCGTGCAGTGCGCGGCCGATCCGGACGTGCTGTGGACGCAGCATCACTGCGCGATCTTCCGCTCGACCGACGGCGCCGAGCACTGGCGGCGGATCGAGGCGCAGCCTTCGAGCTTCGGCTTCGCGGTTGTCGTGCATCCGCACGAACCGGACACCGCGTGGTTCGTGCCGGCCGTGAAGGATGCGTGCCGGATTCCGGTGAACGGCCGGTTCGTCGTCACGCGCACACGCGACGGCGGGCGCAGCTTCGAGAGTTTGTCGAACGGGTTGCCGTCCGCGCCCGCGTACGACCTCGTGTATCGGCACGGGCTCGCGGTGGACGATTCCGGCACCCGCCTCGCGATGGCATCGACGACCGGCGGGTTGTGGACGTCCGGCGACGGCGGTGACAACTGGCAGATGGTGTCCGCGCATTTGCCACCGGTCTATTGCGTCAGTTTCGGGTGACGGCGCGGCGGTGGACAACCGGAACCCGATACGTTCGGGTTCCCGCTCACTCGGCGCTTCTCACCTCGATGTGCTCGTCCGCTCGTCGGTCGCCCGGCGTCATTCGCGCCACCGCCTCCCGCGTCTGCGCGATTTCCGCTTCGAGCCAGTCGAGAAACCGCCTGACTTGCGGCTCACGTTCCCGCGTCGGCCGGCACAGCGTGCATCGCGCTCGACATGCCAGTCAATCCGTACAGAAGCGGACAAGTCAACGCCCATCGACGGATGATCAATCCGCCCCGCAAGCACGCGATGGCGGTCATGCTCCCTTCTCCGTCTAGCGCATCGCCTGATGAAAATGCGCGGCTACTAGCGCACGTGTTGCGGGACCGTGCCTCGGAAAATTTTGCGAAAGATTTCGAATTTGTCTCATAGACACGAGGCGCCGCACTAGCGATTCTACCGATCTGAAAAATCCTCGGCGTGCCAACGGCACGCTATCGGCATTCACAGTACGGCGCCACCTCATATGTCGTAGTTCATGGCACGGGGCGTAACAGGACACGCCTCGGAGCATGTTTGTCGCCCGGAGAATCGTCACGATGTCACAAGCATGCCAATTGAGCTTTACCTTCTCGATTCCAGACACAATGGATTTCGAAGTCGTCGCGTTCCGACTGGAAGAGCAGTTATCCGAAACTTTCCGGCTGGAGCTGGATCTGGCAAGCGCCAATCCGTCGGTGGACTTCGGCAAGGTCCTCGATCACAGCGGCTTGCTTACCATCTGGCAAGGTGATCAACCGGTGCGCTACGTTCACGGCGCCGTTTCGTCGTTCGTTCAGGGAGAGACGGGATTTCGCCGCACCCGCTATTCAGCGGTGGTCGAGCCGCGTATTGCGCGCCTGAAGCTGTCTTCCGACTGGCGCATCTTCCAGATGCTCAACGTGCCGGAGATTGCGCAGGCCGTGCTCAAGGCGCACCGCCAGACGCTGGACTACGAGCAGCGTGTCACCAACGAGCATCTGTCGCGCGAGTACTGCGTGCAGGCTGGCGACACCGACTACGACTTCATCGAGCGCATCCTGCGCGAGGAAGGCTTCTTCTACGCCTTCCAGCACCGCGTCGACGGCCACCGGCTGATCCACTGTGATCGCCTGTTTATCTTTGGCCGCCAGCAGGGCGAGCCGGTGCTGTACAACCCGACGCCCGGCGGCGACCAGCCGCAGCCGTGCCTGCGCACGTTCGCCTATACCGAGAACGTGCGCACTGCGCGCCAGGTGCAGCGTGACTACACGTTCAAGAGTCCACGCTACCCGCACGAGTATCCGCGCGAGGGCACCGACCTCGATCACCAGGGCCGCGGCTACGCGCGCTACGACTACCCGGGCCGCTACAAGCACGAAGCCAGCGGCAAGGCCTTCACGCAGGACCGCCTGCGTGGCCACCGTCGCGATGCGCGTATCGCGCAGGTTAGCGGCGACGATGCGCGCTTGCAGCCGGGTATCGCCTTCGACCTGGCCGGCCACCCACGCGAAGACATGAACCGCGGCTGGCGTCCGGTGAGCATCGTGCATCACGGTAAGCAGACCACCAGTCAGGCGGAAGAGAGTGCCGATGCGCAACAGGGCACGCATTACCGTTATGAAGCCATGCTGGTGCCCGACGACGCGGAATGGCGTGCCGAGCCGCTGCCGCGCCCGCGCATCGACGGCCTGCAGCCCGCGACAGTAGTGGGCCCGGAAGGGGAAGAGATCTATACCGACGAGTACGGCCGGGTGAAAGTGCAGTTTCCGTGGGATCGCGAGGGCAAAAACAACGAGCACAGCTCCTGCTGGATTCAGGTTGCGCAGAATTGGGCAGGCGCGCTGTGGGGGCATATGGCGATCCCGCGCATCGGGCAGGAGGTGATCGTCGGCTACCTCGACGGGGATGCTGACCAGCCGCTCGTCCTGTCACGGGCCTACAACCGCCTGCAACTGCCGCCGTACGAATTACCCAGGCACAAGACGCGGATGACGATCAAAAGCCAAACGCACAAAGGCGATGGCTTCAACGAACTGCGCTTCGAGGATGAAGCCGGTCAAGAGGAAGTCTACGTCCACGCGCAGCGCGATCAGAACATTCACGTCAACCACGACGAAACCACGTTCGTCGGGCATGACCGCAGCGAGCAGGTCGAACACGACGAAACCGTAGCTATCGGGAACGACCAGCGACTTGCGATAGGTCGGGACCGCCGTGAACGAGTGGGACAGGACGAAGAACTCACCATCGTACGGCATCGTGTGATTCATACCGGCATGAATCACACGGAGACCGTAGGCAACAATCGCCACGACTCCATTGTGGTCAACCACCGCGTCGATGTCGGTGGCCATGCGGAGCACCTCGTTCACGGCAGCCACCGCCTGGAAGCCGGGCAACGCATCGAACGGAGAACCCTTCACTACCAGTTGCAGGCGGCAGAGCGTGTGGTTCTGCAAGGCCCGGGAGGCAGCATCGTCATCGACAGTTCGGGTATCACGCTCGACGCCGTTGCCATTCGCTTCAAGGGGCCGATACAGCAGCAGACCGGCGGCAAAGGCAACCTGCTCGACCTGTTGTCACGGACTGTCAACAACCCCGAAACCAAGTTCAGCGAGCAGTTTCTCGTCAAGCACGCGCGTACTGGAGAGGTGTTGGCCGATGTCCTGTATTGCGTGGAAACGGCAGAAGGTCAGCGCTTCGTCGGGCGTACCGATTCGCAAGGGCTTACGGCGCGCATCTATACCGGCCGGCCTGACGCCGCGGCGTTGCGATGGGGAAGAGAAGCGGCGATGCACTTGCGCAAACTGAACATCAGCTACTGAGGTCCGTCATGGAACAACAAAAACAAAGTCGGACCGGCCCGAATAACCCGACGACCGAAGTGGAGGCGATTGCCGATCTTGATTATGTAACAGTAGTTGGTTGCTCTAACCCGGCTTTCTATGTGCGCGCCAGGAAGGGCAACAGGATGATGTTCATCAATCAAGGGATACGGCAGTTGCGCCAATACCCGGAGGGGACGCCGGACTATGCGATTCAGCGTGTTTTTCTGATTTTCGCGAAGGATTATCCTCGCAAGCTTCTGGACGAGCTTAAGAAAATTGTAGAGGTTGGCTATTGCGCCAGCTATCAAGAACTGACTGATGTCGCCGATCTCGTCACATTCATTGCAGCACGTCGAAGCAAGAAACGGCTGATCAAGCAACTGGATATCTTCTCGCATGGCCTCGTGCACAGCATCGAATTCGGATACGACGTCGGCGAGTCATGGCAAATCCGCTACGGCCTGAATCAGGCGCGCATGCTGGCGCCGTTGGCGTTCGATGATGATGCAACCATATTCTCGTACGCGTGCCGTACGGGGCTTGGACACGACATCGGTTCAAAACTCGATCCCGGGGAGGACCCTAGGTATGAAGAGAGCCTCGCACAGGTCATGGCTGATGCGGGTGATGTCGAAGTACAGGCTTTCCCTCGAAGGTCCAACTATGACGAAACTTATGGGACCCGGGAGGAACTCATCGCGGCAAAGAAGACGCAGCCGAAGATTGACGAATATAGGCGCGAGGTCGAGGCCTACCACCATCAGATGGCCGCCTACCGGAAACGGACATTGGCACTGGGAAAGGGACCGATGAATGAAATTCCGGGGGAGCCGCCACCCAAGGCACCTGTTAAACCCTACACCGATCGGGAATTTCAGTTGGCAAAGCATATGGGGGCGCGCCGAATATATGAAGAAGATTCGGACATTGACTTGCCCCTAGACCCGTTGGGTGCCGTAAATCCGGTCAGGTCGGGTAGCACGCCAGAAGGGTTACCCATGGGACTTCGTACTTTCAGACCAAAATCCCGTACATGAACAAAAGAACGGCAGTGTTGATTTCTGCGGTATTGCTGGCTGCTTTTTCCTTAAACTGGACTGCAAGCACAGGAAGTGCAATGAACGAAAATATCATGATGCGAGTATCCGAGGATGATCCGCTATTTGACGCCACGCAGTGGTTTTCCAATGGAATGTATCAACGCATCCCTCTCAAGGAAGAAGACAAGGCCTACTATCCGGCGGGGGCACATTATAACGACATCTTAATGCGACGGATATCCCCACCTCCATTCACCGATGAGCAAGTGGAGAGCCTCCAAATCAATATCGTCATGGCCCTAAAAGGAGAAATTTTCCCCGCTGACTTTCCTCCGAAAGTCCCTCAATCGGTCGAGGACATCGGTTTGGGTTCCGGCTTCGATCCCAGGCCACAAATCGTATATATCAGCAGTAGATTCAACGACTATATGGGCGACGAGTCTAAAGTTCCGATCGATAACTACATCTTCTACACCTTGCTAGAGGGTAAGCGCTTTTTCGTTTACATCCAGCGAAATGGTGAGACGGGAGAGATTTTTCGTACATCTCGCGTACGCAGCAGCCATATCCCCAACGATGACGAAGAGCGTCGGTTCCAGTTGTTGCAATCCAAAGCCGATCTCCAGTCCAGGCTGGACGAGCCCGGCTGGAAACAGCGCTCCGGCGAACTCTGTCCTTGGCCCGGTACGTGGGAATGCCTGGAGTTTCCGGTAGGCAAGCAGACGTTTGCTCATAACATGCCGTTCCCAAAGGTCAACGCGCAGGCTGTAACGTGGCGCTTTGTTCCACCAGCACGTCGGCCCTGACGCCGCCCGGGAACTCGACTCGACAATGCATTTGCTTGTGCGACGTCAATATGAAAGTGACGCAGACATTAGTTTCTCCCTTGGACCCGTTGAGTGCAGCAAATCCAGTCAGGTCGGGTAGCACGTCGGATGAGCTGCCCATGGGACTTCTTACTTTCAGGCCAAAAGTACGTTCATGAACAAAAGAACCTCAGTGTTAATTGCGGCGATCGTACTGGCTACCGTTGTTATGAGCTGGGCGGCGGACAGAGGGAATTTCATGAATGACAAAATCATGATGCGCATATTAGAGGATGATCCACCGTTTGACGCCACGCAGTGGTTCTCTAATGGAATGTATCAGCAAATTCCTCTGAGAGATGAAGACAAGGTCTACTATCCGGTGGGGACGAAAAATAACGACACCTTGATGCGACGGACATCTCCACCTCCATTTTCCGACGAGCAAGTTGAAATCCTGCAAATGAGGATAGTCCGCGCCCTCAAAGGTGAAATATTTCCGGCAGACTTTCCTCCTAAGGTTCCGTCCTCGGTCGACGAACTCGGCTTGGATTCCGGTTTCGATCCCAGACCACAGATCGTCTATCTCACCAGTGGATTCATGGACTTTGGGGACGACAAGCCCAAGGTACCCGTCGACTACTACACCTTCTACACCCTGCTGGAAGGAAAACGCTTCTACGTCTTTATTCATCGTAACGGAGCGACAGGTGAAATCCTTCGCACTTCTCGCTCACGCAGCAGCCATATCCCCGAAGATGAGGAAGAACGTCGGTTCCAGCCGTTGCAATCCAAGGCCGATCTCCAGTCCAGGCTGGACGAGCCCGGCTGGAAACAGCGTTCCGGCGAACTCTGCCCGTGGCCCGGTACATGGGAATGCCTGGAGTTGCCGGTAGGCAAGCAGACGTTTGCTCATAACATGCCGCTCACAAAAATCAACACGCAGGATGTAACGCTGCGCTTCGCTCCACCCACGCATTGAGCCCAGCTTTCACAGTCCAGCCATCCCCGCCACCGCCGCCCGCGTCTGCGCGATTTCCGCTTCGAGCCAGTCGAGAAACCGCCTGACTTGCGGCTCACGCTCACGCCCGGGCCGGCACAGCGCGACGAAACGCGCGCCCTCGATTCGCACCGAAGGCTCGATCGGCATCAGCGCATCGCGCTCGACGTGCTCGGCGGCCAGCACCGAACTCAACAACGCGATGCCCTGCCCGTGCAGCACGGCCTGCAACGCGTAATGCTCGTCGTCGTAATGGCGAAACACCGCGCGTTCGAGCCACGCTTCGCGGCCGGCCGCACGACACCACGACGCCCAGTCGACCGACACCGGCAACGGCGTATCCCACACGGTCTCGATCAGGTCGAGCGGCTCGTCCGTTCGGTGCGCGTCGAACCCGGCGGCCGCATAGGCGCCGAAATACTCGTCGATCAGCGCAATCTCGTGCAGCGCCGGAAACGTGCGCGACGTTGCGCGAATCGCAAGATCGATCCGCGCATCGCGTTCGAGATCGACGAGTGCGTTACCGGTTTCGACCTTGATGTGCAGTTGCGGATCGATGCGACGAAACCGCCCGAGACGCGGGATCAGCCACATCGCGGCGAATGCGGGCGTGGTGGTCAGCACGAGCGTACGCTCGCCGGTCACTTCCGGCCGCACCGCATCCAGCCCGCGACTGAGCGCGAGCAACGCATCGTGACTCGCGCGAAACAGTCGCTCGCCCTCCTCCGTGAGCCGCACGCCGCTCGCGCCGCGCTCGAACAGCAGCACGCCGAGCCGGCTTTCGAGCGACTTGATCTGGTGCGACACGGCGGCGGGCGTCACGGACAGTTCGTCCGCGGCAGCCTTGAACGCGCCGAGCCGCGCCGACGCTTCGAATACACGCAATGCGGTCAGGGGAAGTTTCGAGAACACGGGGCCTCGCGGGCCGGATCGGGCCGGGTTGAATTCGATTGAATCGGGGTGAGATTAGGTGAATTGAAGCAGGCGTGCAACGCGAATAGCCTTGCGGGACGTCACGGCAGGGTGCCGCGGCGAATAGCGTCGAACCGGAGAAACAACGTGCAAGGCCTATCGCGCAAGATCACGCAGGCGGTGCTCTACGAAGCGATCGCGATTTCCTGCATCTCGCCCGTGATCGCGGCGCTCTTCAAGCAGGGCCTCGTCTATTCGGGCGCACTGTCGGCGACGATGTCGGCGATCGCGATGCTGTGGAACATGATCTTCAACGCGCTGTTCGAGCGCTGGGAAGCATCGCGCCGGCAGCCGGCACGCACGCTCGGGCGGCGGATCCTGCACGCCACCGGATTCGAAGGCGGGCTCATCTTCATCCTGGTGCCCGTCGTGTCGTGGTGGCTCGACATCTCGTGGTTCGACGCGTTCGTCGTCGACATCGGGCTGTTTGCGTTCTTCTTCTGTTACGCGTTCGTCTTCCAGTGGGCGTTCGATCGCGTGTTCGACGTGCCCGCGGCGACGAAGGGGGAATGAAACGAGCGCCCGGCAATCAAGCAGTCGAAATCGGCATCAATCGGTGCGTTTATTCCCATTTAAAAACGCACCCTGTTTCATTTTTTCGACATTCAAACAATACCACCACCAGCATTCACAAAATCAAAACGACCCTAGGGTTTACGTTACATTGTCCCTCCGCAAATTCGAATGCTAATGTTGTCTGACCATTAACAGAAATCGATCATTCATACCCACCCCATATAATCGGCGCAATTCCATGCGCTCACTCAATCGCTAAATCCGCCCTCGAATTTTCGGGGGCGATTTGCGATGTTCGCAGTTCAATTCCTAAACAAGGAAATCATCATGAACGAAAATCAGGAAAAGCAGGATCTCCCGCTGATCGAATGGATGCAGGAAGATCAGCATGAAGACTGGGTCGAGATGATGAAGGACAGCGCAGTCATTCCATTCGCAACGGCTCTGTGGGCATAAGCAGGCAGCCCGAATGATGGCGGATCGCAACGACCCGCCATTTTTTGATCCAGAAGCTGGCTACCCCGGAGATAATCATGGAAAAAAGTGTCGAAAATTTCTTTTCGTGTGTCCGCGGACATCCAGCCATGGTGCAGAAACATTCAGCCGGCGCCAACATCCTGGTCGGCTCGGATCAAAGCCAGAGAAATACCGCGCAATCGATTATCCGGCATTGCCCGAAAAAACTCGAATATTCGTTCACCTACGTCGAGCTTGATACGGAAAATCACGAACGGGTCATAACGGAAATCGACCGGTGTGACATGTTCATCTTCATGTACGACTCGTCCATCCGTTCCGACATCAACCCGCATGGGCCGTCATTCATCCCGCCCCTCAAGCCGAAAATGGCCGAGCACTGGAAGAAGTCGGTATTGCTGCGGGAATACGGCGAATTCTTCAAGGAGGCCTTTTCCGAGAGCATCGACGACATTGCCGCCCGCAACGAACGCATCATTGCGGCGGCACAACGCGCTCGAGGTGTGCAATTTCACGACGGCTTCGGCGGTTCGCTGCACGGAACGCTGGATCAGACATGGAAAAGCCTAGATGGCCGCAACCACTACGACCTGATGCCCGGCGAAGTGGCGACCCGCGTACTCGACCTGAGCGGAAGCGTGTTGTTCGGCGGCACCTTCCTGAGCACGGTGCCCTTTGCCATCAAGTACGGTGTCATCGACCCGATATTGAAGATCGGAATCGAGCGGAGCCAGGTGGTCAGCGTCGAATCGGCAAATCGACAGCTCGAGGACGATTTCAGGTTGTATCTCGACAAATGCGCGGGGAACAGGATCGTCGAGGAGTTCGGGATCGGGACGAACCTGAACGTCAGGCTGCATGGACGCAATGCAAGTTTCGAAGAACGCCATCCCGGGTTGCACCTTGGCCTCGGCGGCGGTGAACGCGGCAGCCATCACCTGGATCTGGTGTTTTCGTCCGGAACGATCCTGTTCGACGACACCGTCATCTTCGACGGCTCATTCCGTGTGTAGCCCCTGCGACGACACGGCCGGCATCGACGCGCCGGCGAGATGCCGGCATCGTGACGTCCACCGCCGGCCCCCTGCTCGCGCCGGATCCCGTTGCGCCCGCCCCGCACGGTGAGCGCGCCCGCCGGAACTGCATTCATGGTCGACCTCGAACAGCAACTGCGTGCCGCGCAGACGCAATACGCGGGCGATTCACGTGATCTCGCGATCCTGCACCGGATCTGCGAACTGCTGACTGCCCTCCGGCGAGAGGAGGAAATGCTCCCCTGGGCCGACCTGGCGCTGGCGCTCGACCCGCACGACGCCGTCTCCATGACACGGCGTGCCGATGCGCTCTACCTGCTGGGCCGCTACGTCGAAGCCGCCGAAGCCTGGAAACGCGATCCGTCGCGGCACAGCCGGCCCGAACTCCACCGCTTGCGACTGGGCATGAGCCTGATGATGGCCGGCGATCTCGCGCAGGCCATCGCGTTGCTCGACGAAGCCTTCCGGATGGCGGCATCCGGTCCTGCCGAGATGAGCGCATCGATCGGATTCGCGATGGGAGAAGCGATGCTCAAGGCGGGCGATCCGCGCGGCTTCGCCTATTGGCGAATGCGTGACGACGTTCCGCGCCTGTCCGCCAATTACCGCCCGGTCGACCTCCCGACATGGGACGGCGAATCGGATGTGCGCGGCAAGCGTGTCCTGATCACGCATGAACACGGCTTCGGCGACAACTTTCTCCTCTCGGCCTGCGTGGCCGACTGGCTGGACGAAGGCGCGCGCGTCATGCTCACCTGCCATCCGCAGAGCCACGCGCTCATGCAGGCGTCGCTGCCGCGTTGCGAGGTCGTCGCCGCCCCCAGTCCGGGGCAGTTTCATGCGCCGTTGCCCGATGAACTGCAAGCACGCGTCGACAGGTTCGCGCCGGACCTGCATGCCACGCTGCTTCATTTGCCGATGCTGAAAGCCCGGCGGACACGCCGGCCGGAACGATGGTTCGCGCCGTACATCAAGACGCCGCCGCACAAGCAGCGGCTCGCTGCCGAATGGGCCGCGCAAGTGCGCGAGCAACATCCGGGCAGGAAGCTGATCGGGCTGTTCTGGGATTGCGTCCAACGACATTGGCCAGAAAAAGGCGCCATCGTCAGGTGCTGGGCCAGCCGCCGCAGCCTGCCGCTCGATGCGATCGACGCGATCGTGGCACACCCGGCCATTGCGGAAAGCATGCATTTCGTGAATCTGCATCACCCCGCTGCCGCGGCGCTGGCGGGCACGCCGGCCGGCAATGTTGGTCACTACCGGCCCGGGATTCGGGACTTCGGCGACACGGCCGCATGCATGGCCCAACTGGACGCCGTGGTCGCGGTCGATTCGGGCGTCGCCAACCTGGCGGCCATGATGGGTATGCGGACTTGCGTACCGACCCACGTCTGCGGCGACTGGCGCTGGGGTGTCGAGGGTACCGCGAGCCCCTGGATCGCGCAGGCGACCGCCGTGCGGCAAACCCGCGAAGGCGACTGGAGCGACGTGATTCGACGCATCAACGCGTGGCTCATGCATGTCGTGGCCTGATGCCTGCTCACGCCGGACAGGCATGCCGGCGCCCCCCGGCTCCCGGAATCTTTCCGGGACGGGGGGCGCCGATCCGTCAAGCCGCTTGCGGGCCGGGCGAACGCCCGGCCGCGTCGCTCAATGCACGCCGAGATACGCCTTCACCGCCGGCAGGCCCGGCTTGCCGTCGAGCGTCGTCACGCCCGCGAGCCACTTGTCGAGCGCCTGCGGGTTCGCCTTCAGCCACTCGGCGGCCGCCTTGTTCGGCTCTACCTTGTTCATGATCGGCACCATCACGTGGTTCTCGATCGTCGTCGTGAACTGCAGGTTCGACACGAACTTCGCGACGTTCGGGCAGCGCTGCGCGTAGTCAGGCGGCGTCGCCGTCAGCACCTTTGCTTCGCCGTAGTTCGGGCCGAACACGTCGTCGCCGCCGCTCAGGTAGTCGATCTTCATCTGCACGTTCATCGGATGCGGCTCCCAGCCGAGGAACACGATCCACTGCTTGTCGCGGATCGCGCGATTCACCTCGACCAGCATCCCGGCCTCGCTCGACTCGACCATCTTGAACTTGCCGAGGCCGAACTGGTTGCCGTCGATCATCTTCTTGATCAGCAGGTTGCCGTCGTTGCCCGGCTCGATCCCGTAGATCTTGCCGTTCAGCTTGTCCGCATATTTCTGGATGTCCGCGAACGACTTCAGGCCGCCCTGATAGACGTAGTCGGGCACCGCGAGCGTGTATTTCGCGCCGGTCAGGTTGGGCGTGGAGAGCACCTTGATCGTGCCGGCCTTCGTGAACGGCTGGATGATCGGGTCCATCGTCGGCGACCAGTAGCCGAGGAACACGTCGATCTGCTTGCTCTTGATCCCCGCGAACGTGATCGGCACCGACGCGATCGTCTTCGTCGGGTTGTAGCCGAGCCCCTGCAGCATCGTCGTGGCGAGGCCCGTGGTTGCCGCGATGTCGGACCAGCCGACATCCGCGAAGCGCACGTTCTTGCACACGGGCGGATCGGCCGCATAAACGGCCGACATCGGCGCGGTTATCCCGATCCCGCACACCGCTGCGATCAATAGGCGCTTCATCTTGCTTCTCCTCAAAGTGATGTCGTTTGCTTGAATGCGGGATCGTTTATTGAAGCCGCGCGCCGCGATCCCGGCGACGTCGCGGACTGGATGATTCTCGACAGTCAGCGCCCCGGCAGCCTGCGCTCGTAACTTGGCGCGTGGCCGAACTGCGCGCGATAGGCCTTGCTGAAATGGCACGGCGAATGAAACCCGCAGACCGTCGTCACGCGCGCGATCGACGCATCGGTCGTGCGCAGCAGGTCGCGCGCGCGTTTCAGGCGCAGCGTCAGGTAATAGTGGGTCGGCGACACGTTCAAATACACCTTGAACATCCGCTGCAGGTGCCGCTGCGACAGCCGCACGAGCCGCGCGAGTTCCTCGAGCGACAGCGGCTCCTCGATGTTCGCCTCCATCAGCCGCACGACCTCGATCAGCTCCGCGCGCGAGAAGCCGACGCGCGCATCGACCGGAATCGGCTGCGTATCGGTCGAGCTGCGGATGCGCTCCAGGATGAACTGCTCGGATACCTGCGCGGCCAGCTGCTGGCCGAACCGCATGCCGACGAGGTTCAGCATCAGGTCGAGCGGCGCGGTGCCGCCGGTGCAGGTCAGCCGGTCGCGGTCGACGACGAACAGTTCGTCGGCGAACCCGACCTGCGGAAACTCGGCATGCAGCGACGACAGGTTCTCCCAGTGCACGGTGCAGCGATAACCGTCGAGCAGCCCGCTCGACATCAGCGCATACGCGCCCGTGCAGATGCCGCCGAGCGGCAGCCCGCGTTCGGCAAGCGCCGCGAGCGTATCGCGCGCTCCTTCGTCGACCACGTCGCGGATGCGGATGCCGCCGCACACGATCATCACGTCGGGCAGCTTCGTGTAGTCGAGCGCCTGCGTCGGCCGTACCGCGATGCCGTTGCTGGCATGCACCGGGCTGCCGTCGAGCGAGTAGATCGACCACTGGTAGTGATCGGCCCGCCCGACGTAGTTCGCCATCCGAAGCACTTCGACAGCGCTCGAGAACGCGATCATCGAGAAGTTCGGCAGCGTCAGGAAGCCGAAATGGGCGAGGGACGAAACCGGTGAAACGCAGGCGGCGGGCGCGACAGCGACGGCGGACGTCACATCGGTCTCCTGGCGACAAGGTTGCAGGGGGCCACCCCCGCGGCCGAAGCCGCGGAAGTCGTTTTCTATCGTCAAGGTAAGCGGCCGGGGCTTCCGGCCGCCGGAGGTCAGGCCTGTGCGGGTGAAGCCTTCACACGAAACAGCTGCTTGAGGCCCGAGAACAGCGGCGCCTTCACGGTGCCCGGCGCGCGGCCGAAGCTTTCGGTGATGCGGTCGAGAATGATCGCGAGCAGCACGACCGACAGACCGCTTTCGAAACCGAGGCCGATGTCGAGGCGCTGGATACTGGCGAGCACGTCGTTGCCGAGGCCGCCCGCGCCGACCATCGACGCGATGATCACCATCGACAGCGCCATCATGATCGTCTGGTTCACGCCCTGCATGATCGACGGCAGCGCATTCGGGAACTGCACCTTGTACAGCAGCTGCCACGGCGTGCAGCCGAAGGCCTGGCCGGCTTCGACGATCTCGCGGTTCACGTGGCGGATGCCGAGGCTCGTCAGGCGCACCGCCGGCGGCATCGCGAAGATCACCGTCGACAGGATCCCCGGCACGCGGCCGAGACCGAACAGCATCGCGGCCGGAATCAGGTAGACGAACGCGGGCATCGTCTGCATCAGGTCGAGGATCGGGCGCACGATCGCGGCGACCCACTTGCTCTTCGCGGCCCAGATGCCGAGCGGGATGCCGAGCACGAGGCTGATGATCGTCGACGACAGCGTGAGGCCGAGCGTGATGACGGTCTGGTCCCAGAAGCCGGTCGCGAAGATCAGCAACAGCGACGCGGTGGTGAACAGCGCGAAGCGCCAGCCCACCCGCCACAGCCCGACGCCGATGAAGATCGCCATCATCAGCCACATCGGGATCGCCTGCAGGCCATGCTCGACGAAGGCCGCGAGCCCCTCGATCGCTTGACCGATCGCGTCGAACGTCTTCGCGTCATGGTCGAGCAGGTAGTGAACGGACTGGTCGACCCAGGTACCGAGCGGAATCATTTCAGACATGGGAGCCTCGCGAACGCGTGATGGCCTTCAGGATGAGCGCACGATCGACCGAGCCGCAGTAGCAGCCGTCGTCGTCGACGACAGGCAGTGCATTCGGGCTCGCGACCACGCGCGCGACGACATGTTCGAGCGACGCATCGCGCCGGATGCTTTCGATCGGGCTCACGGACGGCGTGTCCTGACCGATCGCATCGCGCGTGACGAAGCCGCGGATCTTGCGTTGCGCGTCAAGCACGAACGCATAGTCGGCACTGCCGTTCAGCGTGGCCGCGACGTTCGCGGCATCGCACTTCGACACGATCGGCACGGCGCCCGTCTGCATCAGGTCGCCGGCCGTGAGGTAGCGGCTGGTGTCGATGCCGTCGAAGAATGCGCGCACGTAATCGTCGGCCGGGTTCGCGATGATGTCCTGCGGCGTGCCGACCTGCACGAGCCGGCCGCCTTCCATGATCGCGATGCGGTTGCCGATGCGCAGCGCCTCTTCCAGATCGTGCGACACGAACATGATCGTGCGGCGCTGTTCCTTCTGCAGTTGCAGCAGCACATCCTGCATTTCGCGGCGCTTGAGCGGATCGAGCGCGGAGAACGCCTCGTCCATGATCATCAGCGACGGGTTCACGGCCAGCGCACGGGCGAGGCCCACGCGCTGCTGCATGCCGCCCGACAGCTCGGACGGCAGCTTGTGCGAGAACGGCGCAAGGCCGACCTGCTCGAGCACTTCCATCGCGCGGCGCTCGCGTTCCTTCTTGCCGACGCCCGCGACTTCCAGGCCGAACGCGGCGTTCGACACCACGGAGCGATGCGGCATCAGCGCGAACGACTGGAACACCATGCTCATGTCCTTGCGGCGCAGCGCGGTCAGCGCCGAGCGGCGCGCCGACGCGACGTCGAGCCCGTCGATCATCACCTTGCCGGCGCTCGGATCGACCAGCCGGTTCACGAGGCGGATCAGCGTGGACTTGCCGGAGCCGGACAGGCCCATCAGCACGAAAATTTCGCCTTCCTGCACATCGAAGGAGACGTTGTGCACGCCGACGACCTGGCCGGTGCGCTTGAGCACGTCGTCCTTCGTCGCGCCGGCGGCAAGCATGTCGAGCGCCTGCTGCGGGTTACTTCCAAACACCTTGCACAGACCTTCGACCACGACCTTGGGGGCATCCATCGAAACCTTCTCCTCGTGTAGCGGGGACTCACGTATGTCATAGCGTGCCTACATAGTTGCCAGAAAAAACCCCGACCTGCCGACGAATTACGACAAACGCTTGCGCAAATACGACACGGCCTCCAGCCCCGCCGGGCGGGCCGCGGCGCGCGGCGGCACGCGATTGCGGCGGTGCAATACGCGCACGGCCAGCAACGGCGGGCATCGCGCGCCGGACTTGTGCGCAGCAGCGTCGCGCATATCGCGTCGCTTTTTGCGCGAATTCGCATCGGGCGCGCGTCGCTTTACGACAATTCCACGTCCGATCCCGCGGCCATATGGCCTGACAAATGCGCACGCGGCATTCACCGATAAAAAGCATGACCGTGCAAAAAGCCGCACGACGACACCTGCAGGTGCACGCCGCGATACCGCGCCAACCCGGAAAATCCCCGACAGCCGCTGTGATACATTCCCCGCCAACAGGCTGATTGCACCGCAGGCCGCCATGCGGCGGCCGCCTTCAGCCGTGCATGCCGGTTCGCCTGCCGGCCATGCCGACACCGCCTCGACCGGCATACGTCCGATCGCAGGCCGATAACGATACGAGAGAGGGAGCAAGGCGAGATGAACTGGGCTTTTACCGCAATCGGCTTCGTCGTGGGCGGGATTGCCGCATTGATCGGGGATTTCTCCGCCGTCAACGGCGCCGTGCTCGGCGCCGCGATCGGGTTCTGTCTCGATCACACGCTGCAACAGCGCAAGCGCAAGGGCAAAGGCGCGGCACCCGACACGTCCGCGATGCAGACGCCGCCCGCCCAGCCGCCGGTTCCGCTCGCCGATCGCGTCGCGCGGCTCGAAGCCACCGTCGAGACGCTGACACGTGAAGTCGCGTCGCTGCGCGGCCAGCTGGCCGGCGCGAAGGCCGGCTCGATCTCGACCGCGGCGACGTCGCACACGGCCGCAGGCACCGCATCGGTGTCCGCTGCCCCGTCCGCGATCTCATCCGCCCCCGTCCCGCCTTCGGCCACGCTGCCGCCGCGCCCGCCAGCCCAGCCGGCCGCCGCGCGCGCGGACGCACCGGCGTCGCTATCGGCACCGGCTCCTGCGCCAGCCCCGGCGCCGGTTCGCACCGCCGCGCCGGTACCGGCCGCGCTCCACGCGACTGAAACACCTGCCGCTGCGGCCCCCGCACCGTCGGTTCCCCCCACGCCGCCCAAACCGCGCGAGCCCGACATCGTCGAGCGTGCATTCCGCGCCGCGCGCGACTGGCTGCTCGGCGGCAACACGGTCGTGCGCGTCGGGATCGTCGTGCTGTTCTTCGGGGTCGCGTTCCTGCTCAAGTACGCGGCCGACAACAACATGCTGCCGATCGAATTCCGCCTCGCGGGCACCGCGCTCGCCGCGGCCGCGCTGCTCGCGACCGGCTGGCGCGTGCGTGCGCGCCGCGCGGCGTACGGGCTCGTGCTGCAGGGCGGCGGCGTCGGCATCCTGTACCTGACGATCTTCGCCGCGACCAAGCTTTACGCGCTGCTGCCCGTCGGCGCCGCGTTTCCGCTGATGGTCGCGGTATGCGCGCTGAGCGCGTTCCTCGCGGTGCGGCAGAACGCGCTGCCGCTCGCGTTCATGGGCACCGCGGGCGGCTTTCTCGCGCCGGTGCTGCTGTCGACCGGGCACGGCAACCACGTCGCGCTGTTCAGCTACTACGCACTGCTGAACGCGGGCATCTTCGCGATCGCGTGGTTCAAGGCCTGGCGCCCGCTGAACCTGCTCGGCTTCGCGTTCACGTTCACGATCGGCTCCGCGTGGGGCGTGACGGCCTATCGCCCCGCGCTGTTCGCGAGCACCGAGCCGTTCCTGATCCTGTTCTTCCTGATGTATGTCGGCATCGCATTGCTGTATGCGGTGAAGCGCGAGCTCGCGCTGCGGCACTACGTCGACGGCACGCTCGTGTTCGGCACGCCGATCGTCGCGACCGCGCTGCAGGCGTCGCTCGTGAAGGACATGCCGTTCGGACTCGCATGGAGCGCCGTCGCGCTGTCGGCGTTCTACGTCGTCGTCACCGCATGGCTCGCGCGGCGCCGCGACCGCCTCGCGCTGCTGTTCGAATCCACGCTCGCGCTCGCGGTGATCTTCGCGACGCTGGCCGTGCCGCTCGCGTTCTCCGGCCCGACGACCAGCGCCGCGTGGGCGATCGAAGGCGCGGCCGTCGTCTGGCTCGGCGTGCGCGAAAAGCGCATGCTGCGGTTCGGCTTCGGGCTGCTGATGCAGCTCGCCGCGGCCGGCGCGTTCTTCACGAGCCTGCTCGGGCCGGCCGACGCCACCGCGCTGCCCGTGCTCAACAGCCCATACATCGCGATGCTGCTGATCGCGCTCGCCGGCCTGTTCACCGGCTGGTGGCTGCACGGGCGCGCGGAAGCGCGCGCGTGGCATGCATGGATGCCCGAGATCGGCGCCGCGGCAGCCGCGTGGGGACTGCTGTGGTGGGTCAGCGGCGGGCTGCACGAGATCCTCGTCTACGCGAGCCGTCACGTCGACCTGCATGCCGACCGCTTCGTCGTCGATTCGACCGCGCTGTTCGCGGCCGGCACCGCGTGGCTTGCGCATGTCGCGCGCCGCCGGCTGGCGTGGCCGCTCGCCGAATGGCCCGCGCTCGCGTTGACGCCCGTGCTGGCACTGCTCGCGCTGCGTGCGTTCGATGCGCATGAAGCACCGCTGTCGGGGATGGGTACGTTCGCGTGGCCTGTCGCCGTCGGCGCCGGCCTCGCACTGCTGTGGCGCCAGGCGCGCGGCACGGCAAGCGCAGATCCCGCAAATGGCACGACGCCCGGCACCGCGCCCGGCCTCGTGCAAGCCGTCGCCGCAGGCATCATCGCGCCGCTGCACACGCTGACGTTCTGGACCCTGTGCGGACTGCTGTCGCTCGAAGGGTTCTGGCGCCTGCGCACGTTCGTGCCCGAAGGCGCATGGAGCTGGAGCGCATGGGCCTACGGTTTCGGTGTGCTGCTCCTGCTGGTGTCGGGCCCCGGCTCGCGTCTGCGCTGGCCCGTCGCGGCGTTCCCGCGTGCTTACCAGGTGTGGGGCGCGGCACCGCTCGCCGCGCTGCTGTGGCTGTGGAGCATCGCCAGCGTGATCAGCGACGGCAACGCGGCGCCGCTCTTCTGGCTCCCGCTGCTCAACCCGCTCGACATCGCGCAGTGCCTGGTGTTCGTCGCGTTCACCGTGTGGCTGCGCCGCCTGCGCGCGCTCGGCATCGCATGGCATCCGCGCATCGTCGACTACGCCGCGATCGCCACCGTGTTCCTGTGGTTCAACGCGCTGATGCTGCGCACGTTGCATCACCGCTTCCACATGACCTACGACATCGACACGGTGCTGTCGTCGTTCGGCATCCAGCAGGTGTTCATGGTCGGCTGGAGCCTGTTCGCGTTCGCCGGGATGTGGCTGACGCGCCGCGACGGCATCGCCCGCGTGTGCGCGCTCGCGTCGCTGCCGCTCATCGTCGTGATGTGGGTGTGGACCTTCTACGCGAACTTCACGCAGGACGGCGGCAGCTGGGCGCGCGTGCCGCTCTTCAACCCGCTCGACCTCGTGCTTGCGGTCGTCTATGCGCTCGCCGCGTCGTGGTTCGTGCGCGCACGCAAGCTCGGCTGGTCGTTCGGCAACCATCGCGTCGAGCTGCTGAGCGCGGCCGGGGCGACCGCGTTCCTGTGGCTGAACGCGATCCTGCTGCGCACGCTGCATCACTGGGCCGGCGTGCCGTACGAACTCGGCGCGATGGCGGAATCGACGCTCGTGCAGGCGTCGGTGTCCGTGTACTGGACGCTCTGTGCGCTCGCGATCACGATCTGGGCCACGCGCCGCGGGCTGCGACCGCTGTGGTTCGTCGGCGCCGCATTGCTCGCGCTCACGGTCGTCAAGCTGTTCCTGTTCGACCTGTCGCACGTGACCGGCATCGAGCGGATCGTGTCGTTCATCGGCATCGGCGTGCTGCTGCTGTTGATCGGCTATTTCTCGCCGCTGCCGCCGAAGGCCGCCGCGCAACAGGACGGCCTGCAATGAAACGACTCGCCGCGCTGCTCGGCCTGAGCCTGCTCGCGTCGTTCGCGGCGGCCGACGGCCCGCCCGCGCAGCGCTTCTCGCTCGACCTCGACGGCACTGCCGCGTATTACCAGCTCACCGTGCCGCAGCCTGTTTATGCGGCGAGCCGGCGCGACGATCTCGGCGACGTGCGCATCTTCAACGGCGCGGGCGAGCCGGTGCCGTATTCGCTCGACGCGCCCGCGGCTGCCGCGCCCGCCGTACCGCCGACGCGCACGCCGGTGCACTGGTTCCCGCTGCCGCCCGCCCGCGCCGACAACGGCAGCGCGCCGCTCGGCGTGACGGTCGGCCCGGACGGCGCGCTGCGCGCGGGCGTCGCCGCACCGGCGCGCGCAAAGCACGGCGCGGATCTCGTCGACCTGTCGCATGCGGACGGCGACATCGACGCGCTGCTCGTACACGTGGGCGACGACAGCTACCAGGGGCGTGTCGCCGTCGAAGCCAGCGACGACCTGCGCAGCTGGCGCTCGCTCGGCAGCACGCAGTTGCTGAAAGTCGGCCGCGGCGACGACATGCTCGTGCAGGAACGCATCGCACTCGAAGGCGCGGCACCGCGCTACCTGCGGCTCGACTGGCTCGACGGCGCGCCCGCGATCGCGTCGATCGACGTCGAGACGCACCCGCGCGATGCGCGCGGAACCGACACCGCGTCCTTGCCGCGCCAATGGCGCAACGCCGTGCGCGTGCGGGCCGGCGGCACGCCTGGCGAGTACCTGTTCGACACCGACGGCGCGTATCCGGTCGACCGCGTGCGCATCGACCTGCCGCAACCGAATACCGTCGCGCGTGCGACGCTGCAGAGCCGCGCCGACGCGCAGGCGCCGTGGCGCGACGTCGCGGGCGCCGTGCTGTTCCGGCTGCAGGGCAAGGCCGGCGAGCAGCGCAATCCGCCGCTCGAGTTCGCGGCGAATACGGATCGCACGTGGCGAATCGTCGTCGACATGCGCAACGGCGGATTCGGCAGCGGCCAGCCGGCCGTCGTGATCGGCTGGCATCCGGCCGCGCTGACTTTCGTGGCGCGCGGCGCACCGCCGTTTACGCTCGGCGTCGGCGATGCGTCGCTCGTGTCGTCGGCCGTCGGCCGCGACGCGCTGCTGGTCGGCATGGCGCCCGAAGTGCGGCCCGCGCGCGTCGGCGCGGCGTTGCCGGTATCGGCGGTCACGCCGGCGCCGGCCGCCGACACGGATGCCCCGCGCCGCTACGTGCTGTGGGGCGCGCTGGTCGTCGCGGTCGGCGTGCTCGGCACGATCGCGTGGCGCCTCGCGAAAGGCGGCGGCGAATCGAGCGGCCGCGACGAGTGATGCGGTGCGGCCGCGTCGGGCTTCGATCGCCACGCAATCAGTGTGGCCGGCGCACGCGGGTTGATGCAGGTGCGGCCCGCCGCCGAACGCGATCTCGTCGCGCAGGTGAAGAACCTGTCCGATCCGGCCACCAACGTGCGGATCGCCGCGGCCATCTTATGAAAGGCCGCGCCAGGGCATAAAAAGCGCGTAAACGTCCGTTTCGCCGCGGCGCGGCGGGGGTGTCTCGAGGGCCGTACACGAGCGGGAGCGCCACACTCCGCTCATTCGGCGTTTACGCGGCAAAACAGGAGCAGGAACTGGAGCCCGGCGTTCAGCCGAAGGTGTAGCGCCCGTGCTGACGCGGGCGCCACGGCGACGAGCGGCAACTCGCGGCACCGGCCGCACGTCGCGCCGCGCAGCCAGCGCCACGCCGCACGTACCGATCGCGCCGAACCAGCGCGGCCACGCGCGACGGCAACGCATGAGCAACACGCCGCACGGCCGCCATGCGCGCGGCCATGCGCGACGCCGGCGACGCCGACAACACCCGGCGCGCGACATGCGCGACGGGCCGCTTGCAGAGGATCGCGCTGTTGTAACGCTTGCCGTCGAAGCGCATCACGTCGACGACGTCGAAACCCTGCGAGCCGTAGAACGCGAGCAGGTGCGAAGCGGGATGCGGCGTATCGAGCGCGAGCAGCGTGTAGCCGCGCAACGCGGCCCACCGCTCGGCGAACGACAGCAGCAACGCGCCGATCCCGCGGCTCTGGCAATCGGGGTCCACCGCCACCTGCCGTACGCTCGCGACGCCTTCGCGCCGGTACAGCGGGCAGGCCGACGACGGATCGGTCGCATACAGCGTGGCCGTGCCGATCACGCGCCCGCCGCACACGGCGACGTAGCACTCGCCCGCTTCCGCGCGACGGCGCGTGACGGCCTCGTCCTGGTCGACACAGGTACAGTTGAGCCCCATCGCGCCGAGCCGCGCGAACGCGCGATGCAGCATCGGCGTGAGGTGGGCATAGCTGTCGAAGGCCGGATCGAAACGCCGCACGATCACCCGGTCGGCGCACGCGGAAGGCGGCGCGGCAGGCGTGTGTTCGGCGATCGCGTTCCAGGGTATCGACATTGCCATGCTCCGTGGTTGGGATGCCCGAAGTCTATGAGCGCGCCGATGGCCCCCGCAAGAAAAAATGTCGTAAAAGTTTGGGGACGTGCGTGCGGAAGAAACGGTTGCGACGGTGCACGCCGCGGCGTCGCGTGCGTCATTGCGAACGCATGACGGCACACCGATCGTTGCGCACGCAAGCAATGCATCGAGCGCGACAGCGTCGATCGCCGGCGCGCGCCGTTGACACATGCTGCAGCGCCATCCACACTCGCCGGATTCTCTTCGCTCCCGGCGCGCCCATGATCACCTGCTTCCTTCGCTACGTCATCGATCCGTACAAGCTCGACCAGTTCGAAACCTACGGCAAGATGTGGATTCCGCTCGTCGAGCAGTTCGGCGGCACGCATCACGGTTACTTCCTGCCGTCCGAAGGGGCAAACAACATTGCGCTCGCGATGTTCTCGTTCCCGAGCCTCGCCGAATACGAGCGCTACCGCGAACGCTCGATGGACGATCCGGCCTGCCAGGCCGCGTTCCGCTATGCCGAGGAAACGCGCTGCATCGTCAGCTACGAGCGCAGCTTCTTCCGGCCGGTGTTCGAATAACGGGCCACGGCCCGGCGCATCGCGCCCCTTTTCCTGACCGGGACGAAAAAAAGCCCCGCCTGCATCCGCGCGGCGGGGCCAACCCATGTCAGTAGAGACATCATGGAGGAGACGGGCCCATCTTATCGACCGCGGCCGGCCAGCCCAACCAAGCATTTCTGCTATCGATCCGTGCGGCCGCGCACACGATTGCCCGTGCCTCCCGGCATATCGATAGAACGAAAAGTCGTTTTCAGAGTGGCGGCGGGGTCGTTACCATCTGGTTTTTAAGCCTGTGCTTAGCCGGGCAAGCCATCCCCAAGGAGCGCCCCTTGACTGCATTCGATCAACACCGCCGCCCGTTCGTCGTCGGCATTGGCGGTACCACCCGCGCAGCGTCGTCGACCGAACGCGCGCTGTCGTTCGCGTTGCGCGGCGCGCAGGCAGCCGGCGCACGCACGCGCCTGTTCGACGGCCCGTTCCTGCATACGCTGCCGCACTACGCCCCCGAACACAAAACGCTGACCGACGCGCAGCGCGAACTGATCGACGCCGTGCGCCAGGCCGACGCGATCATCATCGCGACGCCCGGCTATCACGGCGGCGTCTCCGGCCTCGTGAAGAACGCGCTCGATACGCTCGAGGAACTGCGTGCGGACGATCGGCCCTATCTCGACGGACGCGCGGTCGGCCTGATCGTCACCGCGTACGGCTGGCAGGCGGCAGGCACCGTGCTGACGTCGCTGCGTTCGATCGTGCATGCACTGCGCGGCTGGCCGACGCCGTTCGGCGCGACCGTGAACACGCTCGAAACGCGCTTCGACAGCGCCGACAGCTGCTCGGATCCAAAGGTCGTCGCCCAGCTCGAGACGGTCGGCACGCAAGCGGCCGAGTTCGCGCTTGCGTTCGCGTCGCATCGCGCGGCCTCGCATGCGGCATCGGTCGATGCGCTCGCGCCTGTGCTGAAGATCGCCAACCAGTAATTTCCCCGCCTTCCACCGCCCGCGCCCGGACGACCCCGTTCGTCGGCGCGGACGGTGCACATTCGGACGAACGGCCACGCGCCGTGCACGCCGACGCTGCTCCCCGGTCGCCCTTTCCCCGTACCCCGCGCCGATAACGATTCGGCCCGCCGCGTGATTTGCATTGGCCGAAAGATTGGTTCACGCGGCCGGCGGGTTTTCGTACGCTGAACATCCGAACTCTCTCCGCGCACGCCATGAACCGTACGATCCGCTACAAGGGCTACGAAGTCGCCCCCGCTGCCGCCCGGTTGCCGAACGGGCTGTTCGCCGCCAACCTGACGATCGCGAAGGCAAGCAGCGGCCCGTCGCCGCGCTCCGTGTCGTTCGACGCGATCGATTTCTTCTTCGAGGAAGAACACGCGCTTGCCTACGCGTCCCGCTGGGGCCGCCTCTGGGTCGACACGCACGCGTGACGCACGCCTGGCCGGCGTGCGCATGGCCGCTCGAAAATACGCGATTACGGAAGCTATGCAAGAATCTTTCGATCCGTAATCGCACAACAATAGCCATGAGTGACACGCTGCAGGAACAGCACGCAGCCGCAGATCACGCAATGCGCAACTGGACCTTCGAGAGGCAAGGTCCGGTCCGGATCGGTTCCGATGCGCACATGCAGATGTTCTGCCGCATGCTGCTCGACACACACAACCCGTACAAGCCGGCGGTCATCGACTGGCCGGCGCTCAAGCCCGCCGAGCTCAAGCGGCTCACGTCGCTGCCGATCTGGGACATCGCGGTGCAAACCGAAGGTCGTGCATCGATCCGCGTCGCAACCTATGCGGCGACGGTCGGCAATCCGCTGCTGCGCCGCGCGCTCGAGATGGACGGCGGCGAGGAAGCGCGCCACAAGGTCGTGCTGTCGAAGCTCGTCGAGGCATACGGCATCCGGCTCGCCCCCGAGCCCCCCTACCCGGCGCCGAAGGATCCCGAGTGGTCGTGGATGGTCACGGGCTTCAGCGAATGCATCGACAGCTTCTTCGCGTTCGGCCTGTTCCGTTCCGCGCAGCGCTCCGGTTATTTCCCGCCCGAACTCGTCGACACGTTCGAGCCCGTGATCCAGGAAGAAGGCCGCCACATCCTGTTCTTCGTGAACTGGTACGCGTGGTACTGGCGCAGCTTGACGTGGTGGCGCCGGCCCTGGTTCTTCGCGCGGGTCGCGGCCGTGTGGGTGCATTTGATCCGCGAGCGCATCGGCATCGCGCGCGGGATCGACGCCGACGGCGTCGCGCGCGACGCGAACTTCCCGGCGACGAACACCGCCGACATCGGCGAAGCGCTCAAGCCACGCGAGCTGATCGAACTGTGTCTCACCGAGAACGATCGGCGGATGGCCGGTTACGACAAGCGCCTGCTGCGTCCGTTGTTCGTGCCGCGTATGGCACGGCTCGCGCTGCGGTTTCTCAAGAAGTAAGGCAACCGCTCCGGGCAAGGGCCCGGTTGCCCGGTTGCCCGGTTGCCCGGTCGAGCATCCTGGCAACCGGGCCTCGGCCATCATCACGTCCGGGCCGGCTGAATGCCGGCCGGAGCCGACAGGTGGCAATCGCATCGTCCGCATCCGGGCGCGCAGCAGCGCAATGCGCAACGATACGTCGTGGTCGACGCATCCGTTCTGCTCTGTACTCCACGCCCCGCGTCCCGTTAATACCTCGATGCGCGTTCGTCACGCTTTGCATGGCGAGCGGCATCGGTCGGGCTACCCGGCCCACCGCCCGCTCGACGTCGCCACATCGCCACATCGCATGCGGTGTGAAACCTCACCGGCCTGCATCCACCTGCCAGATGTGGCGCACCCGACACATTCACTCACGCCCTTTTTTCTTCGGCGCTTCGGGGCGTGCGGACAAATTGTCACACCCAGGATTTAACAATTCAGCGGGCGTCCGCCAGCGGCTTTAACACCCGGCCGCCAGCACGCGCAAAACGGGAGCGGGTAATGCCTCCCGGACGGGTTCGCCTCGTCGCCAAACCCCACACGAATGTCAACATCAACGAAATAGTCAATAGGACAAATTCGAAATACGAATGACGACCGGCCGGTCCATCGCCCTGTAGCACTTTTTTACAAATTCGACGAGCCATCCCGCCCGGAACGCCCGTCACACGGGCCATCGCAGCGAACGAAATGCGCATATCAGCACAGCCAGGCATTCTTCATTTTGAATTAAATTGATTTACAGACAATCCAATAAATCAATCAGAAATCGGCAAGCAAATCACGAATTAACAAATTAACGAGATGGATATCTCATTATCCCGCAACGTGCCCCTTCACATTACAAACAAGAAAGGAAGGCTTCGCTCGCAAACGTTTGCTATTTCAATTTCCTTTCTTTCGCCCCAATCACATCTGTAATCCACCGTACAAAACACAAATAACTCATTGATTTATATGGAAAATATGTAATGCCCATCGAGAGGCTACGATCCTACATTTTTCATTCTTACATCTTACAAATTCATTCTTCATTGATGCATCAAAACACCGCCCATTAACCATCCTTTAACTTTTCAAACACGACATTTATCACTTTTTAGCAATCTAAAAAATCCTCCTCCAATAAACTCCGCCCATCAATTTTGAGATTCGCGCGAGCGCACGGAGCATTCCTCTAACAAAAGAGACCGGTGTGTGGCGTGCACATTTGGAGGTAGCAGGACATGAACCGCACATACCGCTCGATCTGGAACGAAGCCCTCGGCGCCTGGGTCGCTGCGTCTGAACACGATTCGGCACGGGGCAAGCCGAACAAGTCGGCTGTCGTGAAGGCCGTCGCAGCCGCCGTGCTCGTCGCGGGGGCAGGCGTCGGCAACGTTGCGCATGCGCAGTACAGCGCCGGGGGCGGGAACGCGACCAATGCAACCTCGATTGCCATCGGCGCCGGCTCCAGCGGATTCACCGTTCCCGGCCAGAGCCCGACCGCCTCCGCCGCCGGCGCGGTCGCCATTGGCGCGAACTCGCCGACCAATACGGTCGCCACCGCATCGAATGCAACGGCATTCGGTACCGGCTCCTCGGCCACCGCGACTGCGGCATCTGCGTTCGGTCAAGGTACGTCGGCAACCGGTAATTTCGCGACCGCCGTCGGCAGCGGCACGAAAGCAACCGCCAACTACGCAACCGCCCTGGGCAGCACCAGCGCGGTCAACGGCATCCAGACGCAGGCATCCGGCGTCGGCTCGACCGCAATCGGCAGCAACGCCACCGCAGGCGCACAGGCGGCCGCACAGGATTCGATTTCGATCGGCGGCCAATCGTCGGTCACCTCCAGCGCAACGTCCGGCATCGCGATCGGCCGCGGTGCGACGACCAACGGCGCATACGGCATTGCACAGGGCGATGGCACCATTTCCGGCGCAACCGGCCAGAACGTCGCAATCGGTTCGTCGGGTACGACGGCCAACAGTGGTAGCGCGAACGGCGGCGCGGTGGCAATCGGCCGCGCTCAGAGCGTGAGCGGCGACGGCGCCGTCGGGATCGGCAACGGCAACTCCGCATCGGGCACGGGTTCGGTCGCCATCGGCAACACAGCCACCGCAACCAACAGCTCGGTTGCGCTTGGCAGCTCGGCCAGCGCCACGGGCACGAACGGCTCGATCGCCATCGGCAATTCCTCGACCGCGACGGGCACCGGCGCGATCTCGCTCGGCAACGTCGGCAGTTTCGCCGCAAAGTCGCTTGCCAGCGGCACCGATGCGCTGGCGCTCGGCAACGGCTCGACGGCCAGCGGCACCGCCGGTGCGGTCGCTGTCGGTGCGGCAGCCGTGGCGTCGGGTACCTACGGGACGGCGCTCGGTTCGAATTCGACCGCAAGCGTCGCGAACTCGGTCGCCCTCGGCTACAACGCCGTGACGAGCAGCCTGTCGACGTCGACGTCCGGCGGCACCACGACCGTCAGCAGTGCCACGATCGGCGGTCAAACGTTCGGCAACTTCGCGGGCTCCGGAGCGGCTGGCGGTGTCGTCAGCGTCGGGCAGGCCGGCTTTGAACGCCGCGTCCAGAACGTTGCCGCTGGCCTCGTCAGCGCAACCAGCACCGACGCCATCAACGGCAGCCAGCTCTACTCGGTCGCGAGCACGACGACGTCGAGCATCACGAGCCTGTCGACGTCGGCTTCGACCGGCTTGTCGTCGGCGAATAGCTCGATCACGTCGCTGTCGACCTCCACGTCGACGGGTCTGTCGTCGGCCACCAGCTCGATCGGCTCGCTGTCGACCGGTCTCTCGTCGACGAAAAGTTCGATCACTTCGCTGTCGTCCTCCACGTCGACGGGTCTGTCGTCGGCCACCAGCTCGATCGGCTCGCTGTCGACCGGCCTCTCGTCGGCCAACAGCTCGGTCACTTCGCTGTCGTCTTCCACGTCGACGGGTCTGTCGTCGACGAACAGCTCGGTCACTTCGCTGTCGTCCTCCACGTCGACCGGCCTGTCGTCGGCGAATAGCTCGATCACGTCCCTGTCGACTTCGACCTCGACCGGTCTGTCGTCGGCCACCAGCTCGATCGGTTCGCTCTCGACCGGCCTCTCGTCGACCAATAGCTCGGTCACCTCGCTGTCGTCCTCTACGTCGACCGGTCTGTCGTCGGTCACCAGCTCGATCGGTTCGCTCTCGACCGGTCTCTCGTCGACGAACAGCTCGGTCACGTCGCTGTCGTCCTCCACGTCGACTGGCCTGTCGTCGGCCAATAGCTCGATCACCTCGCTGTCGACTTCGACCTCGACCGGCTTGTCGTCGGCCACCAGCTCGATCGGCTCGCTCTCGACCGGCCTCTCGTCGACGAATAGCTCGGTCACTTCGCTGTCGTCCTCCACGTCGACCGGCCTGTCGTCGGCCACCAGCTCGATCGGCTCGCTCTCGACCGGCCTCTCGTCGACCAACAGCTCGGTCACGTCGTTGTCGTCCTCCACGTCGACTGGCCTGTCGTCGGCTAATAGCTCGATCACGTCCCTGTCGACGTCGACCTCGACTGGCCTCTCGTCGGCCACCAGTTCGATCGGTTCGCTCTCGACCGGCCTCTCGTCGACGAACAGCTCGGTCACGTCGCTGTCGTCCTCCACGTCGACTGGCCTGTCGTCGGCTAATAGCTCGATCACCTCGCTGTCGACTTCGACCTCGACTGGCTTGTCGTCGGCCACCAGCTCGATCGGTTCGCTCTCGACCGGCCTCTCGTCGACCAACAGCTCGGTCACTTCGCTGTCGTCCTCCACGTCGACTGGCCTGTCGTCAGCCACCAGCTCGATCGGCTCGCTGTCGACCGGCCTCTCGTCGACGAACAGCTCGGTCACTTCGCTGTCGTCCTCCACGTCGACCGGCCTCTCGTCGGCCAACAGCTCGATCGGCTCGCTCTCGACCGGCCTCTCGTCGACCAATAGCTCGGTCATCTCGCTGTCGACCTCCACGTCGACCGGCCTGTCGTCTGCCACCAGCTCGATCGGTTCGCTGTCCACCGGCTTGAGCACGGTCTCGACGAAGACAGACAACCTCGGTAGCAGCACGGCCTCGGCACTTGGCGGTGGCTCGACGTATGACCCGACAACCGGCAAGGTCTCGGCCCCGTCGTACACCACGTACAACTCGAACGGCACGACGTCGACCGCCAACAGCGTCGGCTCGGCAATCGACAGCATCAACAGCCAGGGCATCAAGTACTTCCACGCGAACTCGACCGGCGCCGACAGCACCGCGACGGGCACCGACGCCGTCGCCATCGGCAGCGGCGCCATCGCCAGCACGAACAATTCCGTCGCGCTGGGCGCCGGCTCGAAGGCCGACGCCGCGCCCGTCGGCACGAGCAGCGCAACCGTCGGCGGCGTAACGTTCGGCGGATTCGCAGGCACCACGCCGGTTGGCACCGTTAGCGTCGGCAGCGCCAACAACGAGCGGCAAATCACCAATGTCGCCGCCGGCCAGGTAACGTCGACCAGTACCGACGCGATCAACGGTAGCCAGCTTTATTCGGTCGCCCAACAGGTCGGTACCGCGACCAGTGCCATTTCGTCGCTGTCGACTTCGACCTCGACGGGGCTGTCGTCGGCTAACAGCTCGATCACGTCGTTGTCGACTTCGACCTCGACCGGCCTGTCGTCGGCCAACAGTTCGATCACCTCGCTGTCGACCTCGACCTCGACGGGTCTGTCCTCGGCTAACAGCTCGATCGATTCCCTGTCGACTTCCACCTCGACGGGCCTGTCGTCGGCCAATAGCTCGATCACGTCGCTGTCGACTTCCACGTCGACCGGCCTCTCGTCGGCCAATAGCTCGATCACCTCCCTGTCGACCTCGACCTCGACGGGTCTGTCGTCGGCTAACAGCTCGATCGATTCGCTGTCGACGTCGACCTCGACGGGCCTGTCCTCGGCGAACAGCTCGATCACCTCGCTGTCGACCTCGACCTCGACCGGCCTCTCGTCGGCCAACAGCTCGATCGATTCGTTGTCGACCTCGACGTCGACCGGTCTGTCGTCGGCGAACAGCTCGATCACCTCGCTGTCGACCTCCACGTCGACCGGCCTCTCGTCGGCCAATAGCTCGATCACTTCGCTGTCGACCTCGACCTCGACGGGTCTGTCGTCGGCTAACAGCTCGATCGATTCGCTGTCGACGTCGACCTCGACGGGCCTGTCCTCGGCGAATAGCTCGATCACGTCCCTGTCGACTTCGACCTCGACGGGTCTGTCCTCGGCCAACAGCTCGATCACGTCCCTGTCGACCTCGACCTCGACGGGCTTGTCGTCCGCGAATAGCTCGATCGACTCGTTGTCGACTTCGACCTCGACGGGTCTCTCGTCGGCCAACAGCTCGATCACTTCGCTGTCGACCTCGACCTCGACGGGCCTGTCCTCGGCGAACAGCTCGATCGATTCGCTGTCGACGTCGACCTCGACGGGCCTCTCGTCGGCTAACAGCTCGATCACTTCGCTCTCGACTTCGACCTCGACGGGCCTGTCCTCGGCGAACAGCTCGATCGACTCGCTGTCGACTTCGACCTCGACGGGTCTCTCGTCGGCCAACAGCTCGATCACTTCGCTCTCGACTTCGACCTCGACCGGTCTGTCCTCGGCGAACAGCTCGATCACCTCGCTGTCGACCTCGACCTCGACAGGCCTCTCGTCGGCCAACAGCTCGATCACTTCGCTGTCGACCTCGACCTCGACGGGTCTGTCGTCGGCTAACAGCTCGATCGATTCGCTGTCGACTTCGACCTCGACGGGTCTGTCGTCGGCGAATAGCTCGATTACCTCGCTGTCGACGTCGACGTCGACCGGTCTGTCGTCGGCTAACAGCTCGATCGATTCGCTGTCGACCTCGACGTCGACGGGTCTCTCGTCGGCGAACAGCTCGATCATCTCGCTGTCGACCTCGACCTCGACAGGCCTCTCGTCGGCTAACAGCTCGATCACTTCGCTGTCGACTTCAACCTCAACGGGTCTGTCCTCGGCTAACAGCTCGATCGATTCGCTGTCGACGTCGACCTCGACGGGCCTGTCCTCGGCGAACAGCTCGATCACGTCCCTGTCGACCTCGACGTCGACCGGCCTCTCGTCGGCCAACAGCTCGATCACTTCGCTGTCGACCTCGACCTCGACGGGTCTCTCGTCGGCCAACAGCTCGATCACTTCGCTGTCGACTTCAACCTCGACGGGTCTGTCCTCGGCGAACAGCTCGATCGATTCGCTGTCGACTTCAACCTCGACGGGCCTGTCGTCGGCCAACAGCTCGATCACGTCGCTGTCGACCTCGACGTCGACCGGCCTCTCGTCGGCCAACAGCTCGATCGATTCGTTGTCGACCTCGACCTCGACCGGTCTCTCGTCGGCCAACAGCTCGATCACGTCCCTGTCGACTTCGACCTCGACTGGCTTGTCGTCGGCCACCAGCTCGATCGGCTCGCTGTCGACCGGCCTCTCGTCGACCAACAGCTCGGTCACCTCGCTGTCGACTTCGACGTCGACCGGTTTGTCGTCGGCTAACAGCTCGATCACGTCGCTCTCGACTTCGACGTCGACCGGCCTGTCGTCGGCTAACAGCTCGATCGATTCGTTGTCGACCTCGACCTCGACCGGTCTGTCCTCGGCGAACAGCTCGATCACGTCGCTGTCGACCTCGACCTCGACCGGTCTGTCCTCGGCGAACAGCTCGATCACGTCGTTGTCGACCTCGACCTCGACCGGTCTGTCCTCGGCGAACAGCTCGATCACCTCGTTGTCGACCTCGACCTCGACCGGTCTGTCCTCGGCCAACAGCTCGATCACCTCGCTGTCGACCTCGACCTCGACCGGCCTGTCGTCGGCCAACAGCTCGATC